>NZ_JBXEJO010000040.1:0-91580 GCF_056837965.1 Bradyrhizobium ferriligni | reverse complement strand
TATGCGATCGTCGGCAGCGTCAGAGGTGTATAAGAGACAGGTGGGGGTGTTGCCGCGAGTCAGAACCTTTGCGTGGAGAGAGCCCCCACCCAGATCGCATCTTGCGATGCGATCTGGCCTCCCCCGCAAGCGGGAGAGGCGAAGAAGAGGAAAGAGCGGGGCGAGGGGGCGGATGAACAGCGCGTTGGCTCAGCGGCCGAACCTCACGGCGACCATCTCCTTCAGGATCTGGCGCTTGATGTTCTTGTTGGTGAGACCCGCCTTGCGCCACCACCAGCCGTCGCGCTTCATCTTCTCGGCTGCCGCGACGAAGCGGTCGCTGACCTCGGCGAAGTCGGCGTCGGTGTAGTTGAGGGTGAAGATCAGGCGGCCGGTGCCGACCCAGCTCAGCGCCAGTCCCTCGGCCCGCAGATAGTATTGCAGCATCCAGTTGTAGCGGGACGGTTCGCTGTAATAGACGGTCCAGATCGACGAGATGTTGCCGACGCGAACCGGAAGGTCCGCGGCTTTGAGCCGGTCGTTGAGCGCCCTGGCACGGCCGTTCCAGGTCTCGTCCAGCCCGTTGTAGATCGAGCGGAAGTTCGGGCTGGCGAGCCGGCTCAGGAACTCGTCCATCGCCGTCATCACATAGGGATGCGAGTTGAAGGTACCGCGGGCGAAGCAGATGTCGGCCGGGCGGTCGTCGCGGAAGCGCCGCATCAAATCCTTGCGGCCGCACACCACGCCGACCGGAAGTCCACCGGCGAGGCTCTTGCCGTAGGTCGCCATGTCGGCCTTGACGCCGAAATATTCCTGGGCGCCGCCGGCGGCGAGGCGGAAGCCGACGAACACCTCGTCGAAGATCAGGACAATGCCGCGCTCGGTGCAGACCTCGCGCAGCTGCTTCAGCCATTCGGTGTAGGCGTCGCGGTCGTAGCGGGAGGAGCGCGACGAATCGACCAGCGCGGAATCGCCGGGCGCGTTGGAATTGGGATGCAGCGCCTGCAGCGGGTTGACCAGCACACAGGCGATGTCGTTGCGCGTCCGCAGCACGTGCAGCGTCTTCTCCGACATATCGGCGAGCGTGAAGGTTTCGTGCGGCGACACCGGATTGCCGACGCCGGGCTGCACGTCGCCCCACCAGCCGTGATAGGCGCCGGCGAAGCGCACGAGGCGCTTCCGCCTGGTGTGGTAGCGCGCGAGCCGCACCGCCTGCATCACGGCCTCGGTGCCGGACATGTGGAACGAGACCTCGTCGAGGCCGGACAGCTCGCAGAGCCGCTTGACGTTGTCGGCAATGACCGGGTGGTAGGGGCCGAGCACGGGGCCGAGCGCGTGGGCGCGCTTCTCACCCTCGGCGATGCACTCCTTGTAGAAGTCGTTGCCGAAGATGTTGACGCCGTAGGAGCCGGTCAGGTCGTAGAACACATTGCCGTCGACGTCGGTGACAGTGACGCCGCTGGAGGCCTCGACGAACGCCGAGGTGCCGAGATGTTCGCGCACCAGGCGGCTGTACTGGAACGGCACGCGATAGGTTTCGGTGAACTGCAGGTCGGAGATGCACTCCGTCACCTCGGCGGTCAGCGCGCGGCCCTTGGGGTAGCGATCCCCGTAGAGGCCGGCGAGGCGGAAGAAGCCGTCCTGGCGCTGCATCGCGATGTCCTTCGGCGCGCCGTCGGAGCGGAAGAAGTCGTCGATGTCGAATTCGTAGTGCGGGACCATCCGCGCGACCATCTTGGACATCTTGGAATGTCCGGTCAGCGAGCGGTGCTTGGCGCGCGACAGCGCGAAGCGAGCCTGAATTTTGGGGAAAGCTGCGGCGGCGCCGGCAAGCGCGGCGGCGGACAGCGAGAGAATCGGAAGGGATGTTTCCATGACAGAAGCGCTAGCCTCAGCACCTAACAGATTCATGACAGTCAAGGGCCTGATCTCGGCATTCACCCAGCAGGAAGACCTCAATTTCCTGCTCACCAACCGGATTCCGCGGGCGGCGCTGACCCGTTTCATGGGCTGGTTCTCCAAGGTCGAGAACCCCCTGGTGCGCGACGCCTCGATCGCCTGCTGGAAGCTGTTCTCCGACCTCGATCTGTCGGAGGCCAAGAAGACCGAGTTCAAGAGCCTGCACGATTGCTTCACCCGCGAGCTCAAGCCCGGCCTGCGTCCGGCCGCAGCCGATCCTGCCATCATCGCGAGCCCGTCGGATGCGATCATCGGCGCGCATGGGCGGATCGAGGACGGGCAATTGTTCCAGGTCAAGGGCGCGCCTTATTCGCTGCTCGATCTGGTCGGCGATCCGGCGCTGGTGGAGCAGCACCGGAACGGCCGCTTCGTCACGCTGCGGCTGACCTCGAGCATGTATCACCGTTTCCACGCGCCCTATGATCTTGCTATCGACAAGGTGACGTTCATTCATGGCGACGTCTGGAACGTCAATCCGATCGCGCTGAAGCGGATCGAGCGGCTGTTCTGCAAGAACGAGCGCGCGGTGCTGCGCGCCAAGCTTCCAACTGGCGAAGCACTGACGCTGGTTCCGGTCGCCGCCATCCTGGTGGCGAGCCTCCGCCTGCATTTCCTCGATATCACGCTGAACGCGCAGTCGCGGGGCCCGGTGGATTTTCCCTGTGACGCGCATGTGAAGAAGGGCGATGAGCTCGGCTGGTTCGAGCACGGCTCGACGATTATCGTGCTGGCGCCCGGCAATTTCGAATTCTCTGACAATGTCGCGGAGGGAACGCGGATCAAATGCGGCGAACCGTTGCTGCGAAAGCCTTTATAGCCTTGTTTCCATCGCGCTGATCGTTTGAGCATGAAAACCGGCTTCCACTTTTCGAGATCATGCTTAAGATAGTCGGGATCGTCGTGCGACGATCCTAAATCGCAAACCTGATGGACACGAGATGGCGCGGACGCCTGTTCTGGCGGCGGGAGGCATTGTGCTGCGGCGGGAGACACCGCCGCGCTTTGCCGTCGTGCGCCTGCGCAAGCGCAATGAATGGGTGTTGCCGAAAGGCAAGCTCGACGACGGCGAGACGCCGCGCGCCGCTGCCGAGCGCGAGGTGCTCGAGGAAACCGGCCACGACGTCGACGTGCACGAATTCCTCGGCACGCTGGTCTATGATTCAGGCGGCCGTTCCAAGGTGGTGCACTACTGGCGCATGGATGCCGGCGGCAAGCCGGTGCGGTCGCTGATGAGCGACATCCGCGAGGTGGACTGGCTGCCGCTCGATGCGGCGCTCGAGCGTCTGTCGCGCGGTTATGAGCGCGCGTTCCTGGAAAATGTCGGACCGATCGCGTTGCAGGCCGCTGCACTCGCCGAGCGCGACCGGCGCGCGCGGGCAAGGGCCGTGGCCGCGGAGCGCCGGCGGAGTCGCGAAGCCGCAGTGCCGCAGGTCATCGACGAGCAGGAGGTCGCCGACGCGCCTGATGTTGCCGATGCGGCTGCGCCGGCGGAGGCGCCGGCCATCGATCAGCCGCCGCTGGCGCAAAGCGAACCCGATCCGCCGGTCATGGCGCCGCAAGACGTTCCGGTGGCCGCACCCGATGCAGCTGCCGAGACCGAGCGGGGCGCCGAGACGGTCATCCCTGAACAAGCGCTGCCATTGGTGCACGAGGTCGTGCCAGCCGGCGCGGCACCTCAGCCCGCGCCGCGCAAGAATCTGATCGAACGCGTGCGCGACTGGCTGCGTCGCGCGGCGTGATCATCCGCACATCTGACGTCGTGCCGTTGGCTGCCAGGCGTCGATGTCGCGCTGCAAGGCAAGACACTCGGCAAGACGCTTGGGCGAACCCAGGTCACGCGCCAGAAGCTGTGCTGCATGAACTTCGGCCATGGCACCGCGAACGTCTCCATGCTCCAGCTGGAGGCTGGAGATCTGAAGCCTCAGCCGCACGATCTGAACCCGCCCTTCGATGCTGGACCACAGCTGGCGAGCGAGATGGAGATGCCGCATGGCTGTTTCATGATCCTGCCGGGAAAGCGCGAGGATCGCCTGCGCTTCGTTGGTGAGCGCGCGGATCGAGGGCATCGGCCAGCGATCCGGACTTCCCGAAAGTTCGCAGATCAATGCCTTCGCTCGAGCGGTCCGATGCGTGTGTGCGGCAACCAGCGCCAGATGCGCGAGCAGGATTCCGCGCCGCTGCAGCGTCCACCAGGTCTTGCCGATCAGGCTCCGCTCGAGGCTGGCATAGGCGGCTTCCGCTTCGCCTCTTGCGAGCAGCAGCATGGCGCGGCCCGGTTCCGGGCACCAGCCCAGCGTGTAAGCCCTGTCATAGGCTTCGAGCGCTGCGTCGTCATTGCCGATCGCCGCCTGAATATCGCCCAGCACCCGGTTGGCATCGCCCAGCGACCACGGCGCATCGCTGGTCAGGCGCGCGAGCGCGTCCCGAATGCGCGCCAGCGCTTCGTCGAGCGAGCCTCGGATGCCGAGCACCTCGGAGCGGTGCAACTGGCATGAGCCCGTCAGTTCCATGCCGCTGCCCGAGCAGAAATTCTGGTAGCTCCGCGTCCACTGGTCGGCGCGTGCCCAATCTCCGAACATCCGGGCCGCCCAGAGGATGTTGCAGTAGAGGTTGCCGCCCATGATCGGGTCCAGATTGTTGCTGGACAGCGCAACTGCGGCGGCATGGTCCTGATCGGCCAGTCCTCCGTGTGTGTCGCCGAGGCACAGCCGATAGAAGCCGCGGTAGGCCAGGCTCAGCGCTTCGATATTGATCGCATCCTTGTATCTGACGGCGGTGTAGGCGGCGTCGGCCAACGCGAGTGCCTGTTCCGGCTCGCCATCGAAAGCAGCCAGTTTCGACTTCATCCATAACACCAGGGCCGTCGTCGGGGGATCGTCGAGCGTTGAAGCCCAATCCTCCGCCCGCGCGAGCCAGCCCTTTCCGATCGCGGCCTGGCCGCTTTCGAAATGCAAGGCCGAGAGTGCTATCGCATCGACCGTGGCGCCTGCCGCGTCACCGGCCTGGCTGCGTGCGGCGACCGCGCGAACCAGAATCGGAATCGCTGCCGTGGCCCTGCCGAGGCACTGCAGGGCAAGCGCCCAATCGTGGAAATCCTCAGCGTTGAGCTGGCTGCTGTCATCCGCGCTCGCGAACAGCGTCGCTGCCTGCAACCACAATTGTCCGGCCGCTGCGCGTCGGGCGAGACCGATCGCACCGACGGCGCCATCGACTTGCTTGGGGTCGATGCGTTCCGGCTGCCTGATCTCGGACTCGAGGAAAAAGCGATAGCCTTTGCCCGGCAGATTTCGGATCGCGCCGTCCATGCCGCCGTTGCGGAGCGCGGCGCGCAACGCACTCACCGCCCGCTGCAGTGAGTTGTCGGTGACCGTCACATCCGGCCAGACGGCTTCGAGGAGTTCTTCCTTGGAGATGACCCGCTCGCGGTGTCGAACCAGATAGATCAGCAGATCGAACACACGCGGCTGCAATGGGACCTCTTGGCGCGCGCACAGCAGCACGCGTCCAGCTTCATCAAGCTCGAACAGTCCAAATGAGAATGCCATGTGTATGAGTTGGGGCTCGGCGGAAAAGGTTCAGGCAAAGATCAGACAAAGATCAGGCAATGATCAGTCCGCGGTAAGGACAGTCGGCATCGACGGCGTCTATAGCTCATCATGGCTCGCCATGAGCGCCTGCCGTTCAATAACTGCAACCGAGGAGATTTCGATGGAACTCTATGTCATTCGCCGTCCGAGCGCCTGGGCGAACATGAGCGAGCTGGAACTCGCCGGCGCGACATCCGCCAGGATCGGCGACGAGCAGATGCCGGACCGCGTCCGCTGGATCCGCAGCTATGTGGTGCATGAGGCGGATGGTCGCATCGGCACATTCTGCATATACGAGGCGCGTGACGGTGACTCGATCCGGGAGCATGCGCGCTGCGTCGGCATGCCGGGCGAGGAATTCTACAAGGTCGCGGCAACCGTGGTGGTGCGTGGTGATCCGGTCCAACCGCCCATTGCAGCCGAATGACGCCTGCGCGGCGTCGCATGGCGTATCCCGGCCAAACCTGATCCGGGACGCCATCACACTTCGATCAAGGAAACGATTATGTCGATTTCATTCATGGAGTCCGTTTCAAATCCGGTACGAAGGCATTTTTCCTTCCTGCTTTTGCGTATCCGCCGGATCGTCAATCAATCGGTCGCAGGCATGCTCGCACATCGCGAGCGGCAGGCCAGTCGCCTGATGCCGCGCGAGGCCGGCGGCCGTCAGCCGAAGGGCGCCGGCAGCCGCTGCTCGGGGCCGGTCGTGCGAAGCGCACTGCTCGGGCTGGTGATCGCGGGTTTGTCCTCACCCATGTTCACCAGAGCGGAGGAGCCTGTCGTTCGGGAGCATCGTGCAGCTCCGGCGCAGCAGGCCGCCTCGACTCAGCGTAGCAGCCACGGCTGCAGGCATCGCTCGGATTGGAGCATAGTTGCCGCATCGACCATCCCGGTCCTGCTCGACCGCCGCACGTAGCGCGCAGCACATTTGAAGTCATTGCACTGCTCGACGCCGTTTTGGCGCAACTCGCGGACTTTCGGCGAGGCCGGCGGCCTTGCCACGAGCCGCATCACATTTCAAAGGAGATGCACATGAACGTTCAGACCGAAATGCCGACCATCGATCTCGCCGCCGTCAAGGCGCGCCAGCAAGCCACCTGGAGTTCGGGCGACTACGCGATCGTCGGCACCACGCTCCAGATTGTCGGCGAGATGCTCTGCGAGGCAGTCGACCTGCGCAGCAATCAAATGGTGCTCGACGTCGCCGCCGGCAACGGCAATGCGACGCTGGCCGCGGCGCGGCGCTTTGCCGACGTGGTCTCGACCGACTACGTCGCGGCGCTGCTCGAGCGCGGCCGCGAGCGGGCGGCCGCGGAGCGTCTGCCCGTCACGTTCCAGGAAGCGGACGCGGAGAAGCTGCCGTTTGCCGACGCGAGCTTCGACGTCGTGCTGTCGACCTTCGGTGTCATGTTCACCGCCGATCAGCAGCAGGCGGCGAATGAATTGCGCCGCGTCTGCCGCATCGGCGGCAAGATCGGACTTGCGAGCTGGACGCCGGAAGGGTTCATCGGCCAGGTGTTTAAGACCATCGGCAAATATGTGCCGCCGGCGCCGGGCGTGAAGTCTCCCGCGCTGTGGGGCACCGAGGCGCATCTCGGCGCCTTGTTCGGCGCGCAGGCGACGCTTGATGCCAAGCGCAGGCACTTCAATTTCCGTTACAGGTCGCGCGAGCATTTCCTCGAGATCTTTCGCACCTATTACGGTCCGGTGCTGAAGGCGTTCGGGGCGATCGATCCGGTCAAGCAGCAATTGCTCGCCGCCGACATGTTCGGCCTGATGGACCAGTTCAATATCGCCAGGGACGGCACGCTGGTGATCCCGGGTGAGTATCTGGAGGCTGTGATCACCAGGCGGGGCTGATCTGCCGCTCGCCTTTGGTCGATCTGCGCGTGGCGCCGGCGTTCTCGCCGGCGCCATTCGCACGTTTGATCGACATTGATGCGATCGCTCGGTTACTGACGCTTGTCCCTGGGCGGAGGCTTCGCGCCGCGCGGCGGAGGCGGCGCGCGCCGTTGCTGGAAGCCTGGACGCGCCTGCACGGCGGGCCGTTGCATGCCCGGACGCCCGCCCGGTACGGCCTGCTGGATGCCGGGTCGCATCTGGCCGGGCGCTTGCGGCACAGGCTGCGCGGTGCCTTGGCGCGGCGCGCCCGATTGACCCGGCTGGGGCGCTGGTTGTCCTGGCTGGCGCACGCCGCCCGGCGCCTGGGTGCGGCCGGGCTGCAGACCGCCTTGACGTGCCGGCGATTGTTGTCCGCCGGGTTGCGTCGCGCCGCCTTGGCGCGCGGGCTCTTGCGTGGGGGCTTGGCGCTTTGGCTGTTGTCCCGCCGGCTGTTGTCCGGCTGGCGTCTGGACGCCGGGCGCGTGCGGCAGCGTCGCGCCGCCGGGTTGGCCCGGCAGCGCATGCTGTGCGCCGCCTTGCTGCTGCGTGCCGGGCTGCTGCTGCGAACCTTGCCGGCCAGGCGCGCCCGGTTGCTGGCCCGGACGGTTCTGCTGACCCGGCTGCTGCGGGGCGTTGCGGTTCTGGCCCGGCAGGCCGTTCTGCCGCTGCGGGTTCGGCTGCACCGGCTGGCCGCGGTTCGGATAGGGCGCGGCCGGATTGGCCCTGCGGAAGTCGGGATTGGCGCGGCGGAAGTCGCGCTGCTCGGTCACGACCTGACGGCCCAGCGTCTGCGCGCTATGGACCTGGCGCACAAAGCCCTGGTCGCGCGTGATCTGTTGCGGCGAGATCGTCAGCGGCACCGCGGCGAAGCGGGCGCCGCCGGTGCCCGGACGAATCGCAAAGCCGCTCGCGCCGCGCGTCAGCACGCCGAGCGAAGCGCCACTGCGGTCGTTGACCTCGATGCGGCCGACATGTCCGTCGGCGTCGGGATAGAGCTTGATGCCGACATTCCTGCTGGTCGCGGTGGCGCCTTCGGGCACCTCGACGAGGCCGGTGGTGCCGCGGATGCCGAGCGTCGCTGTCGGGGTCGAGATCTTCATGTCGCCGGTCTTGGCGACCGCGGCGGCGACGAAGGCCGCCGTTCCCTTGGTGACGTTGAACAGCGCGCTGTTCTGCTGGCCGCCGTCCTCATAGACATAATTGTCGATCGTGATCCTGGCATTGGCGCGCAGGTTGAAGGTGGTGCCGTCGTTGAAGGTGATGCCGAGCGCGGAGGTCGCCGATGTCGCGACCTCGTCATTGGCAAAGATGTCGTCGCGGATCTGCAGCGGCGTCGCGGTGTTGTTGCGCGTGACGGTCGCGGTTCCTGTCAGCGTTGCCACGTTACCGATCGGCTCCGGCGCCGCGGGCTGCGCATTCGCGGCCGGCGCCGGCGTTGCAGGCGCAGGTGTTGCGGGAGCAGGTGTTGCAGGAGCAGGCGTAGCCGGCGTCGTACTCGGCGCCGGGGCAGGCGCCTGTGCAGGCTGCGCCTGTGCGAGCTGCGTCAGGTCGGGCGCGGCATTGGCCGTTGGTTGCCAACCGATCGTGATGCCGGCGCCAAGCAGAAGCGCAAAGAGAAAGCTGCGGCGCATCACCATCGATTCCCGGGGAGGCAGTGGGCACGGCAATTGAGCCGCGTCAGGCTGAATGCCGGATGAACGGTCCCGCCTTGTTGTCATGACGAACCGAAACGATCAAGCACCGCGCTCCGTTGCCGGAAGCGCGGTGCCTGGTCGCTGTTGGGGTTTTGGTTAGCCGCGCTTGTGAGGAGTGATATTGAGCGGTTTCGCCGGCTTGGTCGCGGGCGCGTAGCTCGCGGGTTGCGCAGCCGCCGGCGGCACGTAGTGGAACACCGCCTTGCAGCCGTCGCTGAGCAGCGCGCGCTGGCGGATCATGCAGGCGGTGACGCGATCGACATCGGGGATTTCCGAGCTGCACAGCCGCATGGCGTCGCTGGTGCACATCTGCTGCTGCTCGTCGGTGTAGGCAAAGGACGTCGAGGTCAGCAGACCGAGCGTGAACGCGGTTGCCGCCAGCAGTTTGCCGTGACGAAGCGCGGAAGCGGTGAAAGCCATCATGTCCCCCTTGTGATCGCGCTGAAACAGCGCGTTGTCGAAACCATCACTAGGCAGGCTTGGTTTCGGCAATTCTTCGTCGCCAGGGCAAAATGGTTTCGTCGCGCGGGCCGTTTGTTTCGTCAACCACATCCCGATCGGGGGTTACGGCGCCGCGGGCGCCTGTGCCCCTTCGAGCGCGAGCACGGCCTCGCGCTGGGCCTCCGGCATGGTGCGGATGCGGCGCCTCGCGATCAGGCGGAGCGCGGCAAAGCCGCCGAGGAACACCACGATCTTGCTCACGATGCCGAAGATCGGCATCACGACGGCCCATGTCGTGATCCCGCAGGTCAGCGCGACGAAGGCGTTGACACCGGCGGAGACGAACATCAGGGCGGCCCAGGCATAGCCGACCTTGACGGCGACATCGGGCACGACCTTCTGTGCGATCTCGGGCAGGTAGCGGTTGAGCCAGCCGGGCTTCAGCATCACGATGCCGACGATCGCGTAGATCACGCTCGGCTTGAACAGCACGAAGCGCGGGTCATGGGTCAGCAGCGTGGCGGTGCCGGCGCTGACGACCAGGAACAGGCTGAGCCACTCCATGGTGTCGATCCGCTTGCCGCGCACCATCTGGACGCCGATCTGCACGACGCCGAACGCGATGCCGAGGCCGACCGCGAGCGCGGTGTTGTGCGTCAGCAGGAACAGAACCAGAAAGACAAGCGTCGAGGCGAGGTCGAGGGCCAACAGCCTTGCCGCGGTGAGGAAGTGCTTCATTGATTGCCAGCCGCCCGCAGGTTCAATTCATTCTCGACAATGCGGCTCTTATAGCGGGTCCGGCGACCCACATGAAGCTACCGCCGGGCAGATACAAGCCATTACCTGAAGGGCAACTGGCAAAACTCGACCCGCCATTGCACGGCGCAGCCCTGCACGCGCATCGCATGCGAGCCCCTCATCGCGATCGTCGGGTCGTAGTTGCGGCCGGAGTGAACGCAAAACAGCAAAGCGCCCGGCGGGAGCGGCCGCCGGGCGCTGAACTCAGGCCTGGTCGAATGTTCTAGAACACGCCGAGAATGATGGCGCCGACGAAGGCTAACGCGATGTACGCGGCCACAATGCTCAGCTTGCTCAGCAGAGGACTCGCGAAATCCATTCGGGAAACTCCCTCGGTTCACAACGCTGCCCGCATTAACGTCAAAGCTAGCAAGGGGTTCCAGGCCGAAAAAGGCAGTCTTGTTGTCAGGCTCGCTATTCGCGGCAATGCCGCATTGCGATGCGCGGCTCAAATAGCCGCCGAATCAAGGCGTTGACGCGCCGCAAATATATTCGGCGGCGGTACCGGTTCCAGGCGCCGGATGGCAGTACCGTTCGGATGTCCGTCGGTTGCTCTCGGCCCTGCTGCCCGCATCGTGAGCCTGTGTCGTTGCGCCGCAAGGCAGCGCCGTCATTTGTTGTGCGCCTGTCACAAACCATACCCAGATTGCCGCCGGAATGACCGGGGCTCTACCCCGGTATTAAGTACTTGGGGGCGTTACGTGAAATCTGAGTTTCTGAGCCGCGCAAGCCGGCTTGCGCTGGCTATTTCTGCGACTTCCTTGGGGATCTCCTGTCCGGCGCTGGCCGCAAGCTTCAGCACTCCTCCGAACAGCACGACGGCGCAGACCGTCTCCAACAATGACACCGGCGCGGTCGCTGCCGGCAGCAGCCTGTCGGTGACGGGCACGGCGATCACCTGGATCACCGGCCTGTCGTCGCCCGGCGTCGTCATCACCAACAACGGCACCATCTCGGCGACGTCGCGCGGCATCGACACCTCGAGCAGCGCCATCAGCGGCAATCTCACGCTGATCAACAGTGCCGGCGCGGTCTTCACCGCGTCCAACGATGCATTCCGGATCAATGGCGGCCTGAGCAGCGGGTTGGTCACCTTCGACAATGCCGGCACCATCCAGTCGACGGGCAACGGCCGCGTCTTCGACTTCGTCAACGCGACGTCGAACACCACCGTGTTCTCGATCACCAACCAGAGCGGCGGCACCATCAGGTCATCAGGCAGCGACGTGATGCGGATCGGCGGCGGTACCACCACGATCACCAATTCCGGCATGATCGACGCGACCAATACGGCAGGTTCCCGCGCGATCCGCGCCACCACCAATCTCAACAACGTGATCTCGCTGTCGGTCGTCAACAATGCGGGCGCGACGATCCAGTCGGCGGACGATGCCATCCAGATCAACGGCGCGTCGGGCAGCAACAGCACGACCGCGGCCAGGTTCTCGGTCGACAATGCCGGCACCATCAAATCGGCGACCGGCCAGGCGATCGACTTCGACAATCTCACCTCGACCGCCGCGAGCGTTCACATCACCAACCGCGCGACCGGCTCGATCACCGCGTCCAATGCGGATGCGATTCGTCCCGGCGAAAACTTCACCATCGACAATTACGGCCAGATCATCGCCAATGGCACGATCGATCCCGCAACCGGCCGGCCCAGCGCCGATGCAATCGATCTTCAGGGCGGCCACAACGGCACCGTCAACAACTATGCCGGCGGCCTGATCTCGGGTGCCAAGAACGGCACCGCGGGCGACGCCGGCACCATCACGGTCAACAATTTTGCCGGCGCAACCATCATCGGCCGCAACGGTGCGGGCGTCGGCGGCGGCAACGCCATCGTCACCAACTACGGCACCATCACCGGGGCGATCGACGGCGTCTCGACGCGCAGCGATGGCGACGGCATCGATATCGACAATGTCCTGACGCTGACCAATTACGGCATCGTGCAGGGCACCGGCGCAACCGGCGCCGATGACGGCGGCCGCTTCAACAACAGCGAAGGCCTTGCGATCGGCGGCGGCACCATCCGCAACTACGGCACCATCAGCGGTGCCGCGGCGGGCATCGTCGTCAACAACGATTCAAATCCGGATAATTCGCGCAGTGGATCGGCGGCGCTCGACCTGATCAACTATGCCGGCGCCACCATCGTCGGCAACAACAGCTACGCGATCCGCTCCGAGAACAAGACCGGCAATGCCGCCGTCGACAACGACAGGATCGTCAACTACGGCACGATCATCGGCAACGGCACGATTCCCGATCCCAACGGCGTCACGCTGCTGCAGAACGGCACCCCCGATACCGGCTCGGTCGGCACGCTGAACGGCGTGACCTATACCGGCACCGGCTCGACCCGCTTCATCCGCGGCGACGGCGCGGCGATCCAGACCGGCGAGGGCGCCGACGTGCTGTCCAACTACGGCACCATCATCGGCAATACCGGCCGCGCGATCAGCATGGAAGGCGGCGACGACACACTCAATCTCTATGGCGGTTCGTCCATCACCGGGCGGATCGATGGCGGCGTCGGCACCGATACGCTCAATCTGTTCGGTCCGGGCACGGGCACGCTCTCGAACGTGATCAATTTCGAGGTGCTCAACGTGCAGGGCGGCGTCTGGACCGTGACCGACACGCAGAGCTACCAGAACGGCACCAACATCGGCTCCGGCGCGACGCTGTTGGTCAACGGCTCGCTTGGCAATGCCGTGACCGTCAATGCCGGCGGCACGCTCGGCGGCAATGGCAGCGTCGGCAATGTTCTGGTCAATGGCGGCACGCTGTCGCCGGGCAATTCGATCGGCACCCTGACCGTGCAGGGCAGTCTCACCTTCACCGCCGCATCGAGCTATCTCGTCGAAGTGTCGGCCGCGGCGTCCGATCGCACCAACGTGACAGGTGCGGCAACGCTCGGCGGCGCCACGGTCAACGCGTCCTTCACCGGCAGCACGTTCCAGAAGCAGTACACCATCCTCAACGCAGCCGGCGGTGTCAGCGGCCGTTTTGTCGGGCCGGTCAACAGCAGTTTGCCATCGAACTTCACCTCCAGCCTGGGCTATGACGCCAACAACGTCTATCTCAACCTGGCGCTGAATTTTGCCGCAGCTTCGAAGCTCAACGGCAATCAGGCCGCGGTCGGCCATGCGATCAGCAACGCCTTCAACAGCACGGGCAGCATTTCCGCGGCGTTCGGCGCGCTCACGCCGGCCGGGCTGACGCAGGCGTCGGGCGAACTCGGCACCGGCTCGCAGCAGACCACGTTCGATGCCATGAACATGTTCCTCGGTCTCATGACGGATCCCTTCACCGAAGGGCGCGGCGGCATGCCTGCAAATGGCGGCGCGTCGCAATTCGCTGATGACATCATGAGCTACGCATCGACCGGCATGTCGCATGCGAACGCCGCGCGCGACGCCTATGCCGCTATCTATCGCAAGGCGCCGCCACCGCAGACGTTCGAGCAGCGCTGGAGCGTCTGGGCGGCGGGCTTCGGCGGCGGACAGAGCACCGATGGCGGCACCGCCGTCGGATCGAATTCGACGACGAGCCGCATTTTCGGTGTCGCTGTCGGCGCCGACTACCGGATCTCGCCCGACACGATCGCGGGCTTTGCGCTCGCCGGCGGCGGCACCAGTTTCAGCGTGGCCAATGCGCTCGGCGGCGGACGCTCCGATCTGTTTCAGGCCGGCGCCTTCATCCGTCATGGATTCGGTCCGGCCTATCTGCTGGGTGCGCTTGCCTATGGCTGGCAGGACGTCACCACCGATCGCACCGTGACGATCGCCGGCGTCGACCGGCTGCGCGCGCAGTTCAACGCCAATGCGCTGTCGGGCCGGATCGAAGGCGGCTATCGCGTCATCACGCCGTGGTCGCTGGCGCTGACGCCTTATGCGGCCGGACAGTTCACGACCTACGATCTGCCGTCCTATGCCGAGCAGGTGCTGTCGGGATCGAGCGCGTTCGCCGTGGCCTATGGCGCCAAGACCGTCACCGCCGCGCGCAGCGAACTCGGCGTCCGCAGCGATCGCTCGATCGCGTTGCAGGATGGCATTCTCAGCCTGCGCGGCCGACTTGCCTGGGCGCACGACTACAACACCGATCGCGGCGTTGCCGCGACATTCCAGACGCTGCCGGGCGCGTCCTTCGTGGTCAACGGCGCGGCGCCTGCGAGCGATGCGGTGCTCACCACCGCGAGCGCGGCGATGAACTGGACCAGCGGCTGGTCGGCGGCGCTCACCTTCGAAGGCGAGTTCTCCGACGTCACGTCGTCCTATGGCGGCAAGGGTGTCGTTCGCTACACGTGGTGATGGCGATCATCCCGGCAGGGCGCGTGTTGCCCTGCCGGGTTCCGTCGCATGGTTAAGGACAGCTGAAAACAACGCATCGAAATGCGTTGAAGAGTCTTTAATCAAATTCGCAGAACCTCCGCGCCATGACGCGTGGAGTTCGTTTGTATCTCGTCGGCTCCCTTGTCCTTGTGTCGCTTGCTGGTTGCGGTCGCGGTCTGTTTCAGACTGCCGAGCGCGAACCGTGGCGGGCCGAGGCCGAGGCCGCATGCCTGAAGTCGGGTGCGGTCAAGGAGAGCGCCGACCTCGTCCGCATTGATCCGATCTCCGGTCCCGGCGTCTGCGGCGCCGAGTTCCCGCTCAAGGTCGCCGCGCTCGGTGAAGCCAGTTCAGCTTACGGATTTGCCGACGACAGCCTGCGGCCGCCGGCATCAGTCGGCAACCAGCCGCGCTGGCCGATCAACCGCCAGCCGTCTCCGCCGCCCGCGCAGGCGCCGTATTCCAATCAGGCCGTCGGCCAGCCGAGCTATGGCAATGAGCCGAGCTATGGCAGCCGTCAGAATGGGCCGGTCTCGCTGTCGGCGCCCGGCGTTCCGCCGCAACAGGACGAGATCGATCTGCCGCCGGATGGCTCGCCCGACGCCAGGGGCGAGCGACCTTATTATCCGGGCCTGCCTTCCAATCCGCAACGCGACAGCGCGGCCGCGCCCTATTCACCGGCACCGTATTCCCAGCAGCCGCCCGGCGCGCCACCGCCGCCGCGGCTCGGTCCCTCGAGCGGCAATCCGGTGGTGACGGTCGGCCCGGTCGCGGTGAAGCCGGCGGCAACGCTGGCGTGTCCGATCGTCTCGGTGCTCGAGCGCTGGCTCGCCGATTCCGTGCAGCCGGCGGCGCAGCGCTGGTTCGGCGCGCGTGTCGTCGAGATCAAGCAGATCTCGGCCTATTCCTGCCGCGGCATGAACGGCAATTCGCACGCGCATATTTCCGAGCACGCGTTCGGCAATGCGCTCGACATCGCAGCCTTCACGCTGGCCGACGGGCGCCGCATCACCGTGAAGGATGGCTGGAAGGGCCTGCCGGAAGAGCAGGGCTTTCTGCGCGACGTCCAGGCCGCCGCCTGCCAGCAATTCACCACGGTGCTGGCGCCGGGCTCCAACGTCTATCACTACGACCACATCCATGTGGATCTGATGCGCCGGGCCAGCCGGCGCCTGATCTGCCAGCCCGCCGCCGTCTCGGGCGAGGAGGTCGCGGCGCGTGCCGGCGGCCGTAGCCCCTATGCAACGCGCGAACCTTATGTCACAGGATCGCTCGGCGGCAGAAAGCCGGCCCCGCGGGGTAAGGCGGGGGTCAACGAAGAAGACGAATTCGCCGACGAATAGGGGCGCGTCTGATACCCGTATTTTTACTGGGTGACACCGTGCAAACGGTAGCCACTTTTGTTGCATATGCTCGCTGAGTCGGGCGCACCCGGCTGATTGTTTGGGGGATAGCTTTGCAAGACGCGCCGATCATTCTCGTCATCGAAGACGATCGTGATCTTCAGATGATGGTGGAGGACGCCTTGAGGGACGGCGGCTATGAGCCGGCGATCGCAGGTTCGGGCGAGGAAGCCCTGACGCTGCTGAAGGCGTTCCGCACCAAATACAGTGCACTGGTCACCGACATTCGCCTGCTCGGCCGGCTCGACGGCTGGCGCGTGGCGCGCGGCGCCCGCGAGATCGATCCGTCATTCCCGGTGCTCTACATCACCGGCGGCGGCGGCGATGAGTGGCCGACCAGGGGCGTGCCGGACAGCGTGCTGCTGAACAAGCCGTTTTCGCCCGATGAACTGGTTGCGGCCGTGGCGAAGCTGCTCGAGAATGCCGCGTAGGCCTCAGCGATTGATCGCCCCCGCGAAATCGGCGATGCGGAGGTCGTACGGGGCAAACGTGTCTTCCAGGCCGGCATGAATGACTTCGCACAGTCGATCACGGCGGCAGCTTCCCTGATAGCCGGTCGCGATCCGGTCCTGCTTGGGATCGTCGCATTGTCGTTGCGTGTCAGCCTGCTGGCGAGCCTGCTCGCGCTGCTGATCGGCGCGCCGATCGGCGGCTGGCTTGCGATATCGAGATTTCGCGGACGGCAGGTGGTGATCGTGCTCGCCAATGCCTGTCTCGGCCTGCCGCCGGTCGTGGTCGGCCTCGGGCTTTATCTCCTGCTGTCGCGGTCCGGACCGCTGGGCTTCGCCGGGCTGTTGTTCACGCCGACGGCGATGGTGGTGGCGCAGGTCATCCTGGCGACGCCGATCGTGGTTGCGCTGGTGCATCGTCCGGTCGCGCTGCTGTGGGCGGAATATGCCGACCTGATCCGCACCGACGGCCTGTCCCGCCTGCGCAGCCTTGCGCTCGTGTTCTCGCTCGGCCGCGCCTCGCTGCTCACCGCGTTCCTCGCCGCGTTCGGCCGCGCCATCGCGGAGGTCGGCGCCATCATCATCGTGGGCGGCAATATCAGCGGCTATACGCGAACGATGACGACCGCGATCGCGCTCGAGACCAGCAAGGGCGAGCTGGCGCTCGGCCTCGGGCTCGGCGTCATCCTGCTTGCGCTGAGCGTGAGCGTCAGCACGATCGCGTTTCTGCTAGTGCGCGGCGTTGGGGAAAAATAGCTGCTCGCCGCCGACCTTGTAGCCGGCGACGGCCGACTGCCCGGCCTGCGAGACCAGCCAGTCGATGAAGGCCTGGCCGTCCGCGGCCTTCACCGTCGGATGCTTCGCCGGATTGACCAGCATCACGCCGTACTGATTGAACAGCCGCCGGTCGCCTTCGGTCAGCACGGCGAGCTCGCCGCGATTCTTGAACGACAGCCAGGTGCCGCGGTCTGACAGCACATAGGCATTCGACGCCGACGCCATGTTGAGCGCCGGACCCATGCCCTGGCCGATCTCGCGATACCATTGGCCTTTCGCCGAGCCGAGATCGACGCCAGCCGCTTTCCAGAGCCGCAGCTCGGCCTCGTGCGTGCCGGAGTGGTCGCCGCGCGAGATGAAGGCCGATTTGGTCTCGGCGATCTTGCGCAGGGCGTCCGCGACATCCTTGTCGCCGGCGATATGCGCCGGATCGGCCTTCGGGCCGACGATGACGAAATCGTTGTACATGACGTCATATCGCCTGGTCGCAAAGCCCTCGGCCAGGAACTTCCCTTCGGCCACGCGATCATGCACGAACACGACGTCGGCATCGCCGCGCCGTCCGACGTCGAGCGCCTGTCCGGTACCGACCGCGACCACCTTCACGGCAATGCCCGAGGCCTCCGAGAAGCGCGGCAGAAGATAGCCGAACAGGCCGGACTGCTCGGTCGATGTGGTCGAGGCCACGATGATGGACCGAGGCTGGGCGAGCGTGGGGCCGGCGAACAACAGCGCGGCGGCGATGAGGAGGAGGTTTCGAACGAACGATGTCATGTGAATACTGCGTACCGGAGAATGATGTCGGTCACCTTGCCGCATTTCGTCCGGTGACGCAAAGCAGGCGCGATGTCGCGCGCTGCGATCGGCGGTGCTAGGGTCGCCCCGAACGAAGCATGAGGAAAGGATATCGGATCATGGCAGCAGAGAAGGTCGCGCTCGTTACCGCAGGCGGCAGCGGCATGGGAGCGGCGGCGGCGCGGCGCCTTGCGGCCGATGGTTTCCGCGTTGCGATCCTGTCGTCGTCGGGCAAGGGCGAGGCGCTGGCGAAGGAGCTCGGCGGCCTCGGCTTCACCGGTTCGAACCGTTCCAACGATGATCTGAAGCGCGCCGTCGACGGCGTGGTAGCGCGCTGGGGCCGCATCGATGCGCTGGTCAACAGCGCCGGCCACGGCCCGCGCGCCGGCGTGCTCGAACTGACCGACGAGCAGTGGCACACCGGTCTCGACGTCTATCTGATGAACGTGATCCGCCCGACGCGTCTCGTCGCACCTCACATGCAGGCGCAGAAGTCGGGCGCGATCGTCAACATCTCCACCGCCTGGGCGTTCGAGCCGAGCGCGATGTTTCCGACTTCGGCGGTGTTCCGCGCCGGGCTCGCCGCGTTCACAAAACTGTTCACCGACAGCTACGCCGCCAGCAATGTGCGCATGAACAACGTGCTGCCGGGCTGGATCGACAGCCTGCCGGCAACCGACGAGCGCCGCGACAGCGTGCCGATGAAGCGGTACGGCAAAGCTGAGGAGATCGCCGCAACCATCAGCTTCCTCGTCTCCGACGGCGCGGGCTACATCACCGGCCAGAACATCCGCGTCGATGGCGGATTGATGCGGTCGATTTGAGGACTTGCCGAACGACCGGAAAGTGAAGCTAGCCGGCGTCGCGCTGAAATCGCCGCCCAGGCTGTAGAAGATGATGGCCCGGAAGGGTGTTGCGACGCAATCCAAGAAACGGCGCGAGATCGCTAAGTGCGCGACGTCGCGCGCTTTCGCCATACCCGCAAGTCAGCCATGACCTTTATGCTCGCGCCCAGCACCAGTGTGCACAGCGCAGTCTTCGACACCGTCTCCATCGTCCCCTCGACCAGCATGCCGTGGATCACGCTGCCTGCGACGATGATCACCGCAAGCGACATATGGGCAAGGCGCCATGTTCGCGGTCGCAGTCGCAATCGCCGGCGCAGTGCCGCCAACAGCGCGACGGCGAAGATGGCCCACATGGCGATCACACCCCACGGGGAGAACGGCGTCGGCGATGAGAAGAGCAGGGCGTCGATCATGTCCGGCGGACTGGTGATCCAAAGGCCGGCGACATGGATCACCACCGCCGCGACCAGCGCGCCTCCAATCCAGTGGTGTGCTCGCCGTCCGCGATAAGCGGCCAGTCCCGGCAAGTATCCGCCAATCAGCAAGGGCTGAACGAGCGCAAGACCCAGCGCGACAATCCCTGCGAATCCCGCCAGGATGTAGACCGGACCGCGCCATGCGAGCAGTGGGCTCGCCGCTGCCGCGGCGATCGGCACGCAAACGGCGGCCACAAGGGCGGCCCAGATCAGGGTCGCCCGGGCCAATCTCATCCTGTTTGATCCCAACCCGGTCAGGCCGGCTGAAGCACGAAATGCGCCTCAAGGCTGGTATCTTTTGCGCTCCGCATCACGGGACGCAGAAAGACGGTTTTGAATTCACCGCTGTCATAGGCGAGGTGACCATGCGGTTGGCCGAAGATCGGAATGATCTGCGGTATCTCGAGACGGAACGCCCCGTTCTTGTCGGTAAGCGTGGCGCCATGGCTCTGCGGCTCGTGCTCCTGCCCTTCGGTCGTGTGCGCCCAAATCTGGATGCGTTGCCCGGCAAGCGGAGCCCCGTCGCCGGCGCGGCGTACGGTGCCGCTCATCCAGAAGCCGCCTTTGCCGATCCGATCCACAATCGGCGCACCCTTGCGGTAGTTGTTCGACCCGCCCGCCATCGAGTCAGTCGGTGCGAGGCCTTCCGCGCGGGCGGGTAGCAGGAGCCCGGCAACCCCGGTTGCCAGGGCGGACCCGCCAGCGACGAGCAGGATGCGACGGTTGAACACGACGGTGGTCATGTGGATTCTTCCTCCTGGCGACCGTGCAATTGCTCCGTCCAAGCTACAACAACAGCCGCGAGGTGCCCAGCTGAGGGGCGCGATAGGTCGCAGAGTTGTGAATGGGCGTGCCGGCCGCTCGACCCGCGTCATTGGCGAGGCAAATTGATGCCTCCGTATATGCGGTGCGGTGGGATTGCGTCGGTTCGCGCGCAGTGATGGAATGCGGCGTCGACCTTCCGCCATGTGCCCGGGCCCGCAGCAACACCACTTGCGTCTACGCGCTGCGCGGCGCGCTCCAGGCCGCGCGCGTCATAATTGCGGCGACCTCTGATTGCGTTTGTCGTGATGACAAACTGAAAGCGCAGGGCTAGCCTTCCGTCAAATCAAAACATACGGGAGGAATGGCATGCCAGACGCAGCAGTTGCAGCACGCGCTTCAGACTCCACGCAGAGCGGAACCACGCAGCAAGTCGACGTTGCGGTGGTCGGCGCCGGCTTCGCCGGACTTTACCTGCTGCATCGGTTGCGCAAGGCGGGCTTCTCGGCGGTTGCGCTCGAAGAGGGCGCCGATGTCGGCGGCACCTGGTACTGGAATCGTTATCCCGGCGCGCGCTGCGACATCCAGACCATCGACTACAGCTACACATTCGATCCCGAGCTCGATCAGGCCTGGACCTGGTCGGAGAAATACGCCACCCAGCCGGAAATCCTGCGCTATCTCGGCTTCGTCGCCGACCGCTACGATCTGCGTCGCGACATCAGGTTCGGCACCAAGGTCACGAAGGCGACCTGGAACGATGCGACCGGGCGCTGGCAGATCTCGACCAACAACGGCGCCAACGTCTCGTGCCGCTACTACATCATGGCGACCGGCTGCCTATCGTCGCCGAAGCCGCCGGAGATCGACGGCGTCAAGGATTTCAAGGGCGAGATTTATTTCACCGGCCGCTGGCCGCATCAGGGCGTCGATCTCAAGGGCAAGCGCGTTGCCGTGATCGGTACCGGATCGTCGGGCATTCAGTCGATTCCTTTGATCGCCGAGCAAGCCGCGCAGCTCACCGTGTTCCAGCGTACCCCGAACTTCGCGCTGCCTGCGGGCAACGGCCCGGCGCCGGAGGATCGCAAGACGTATTTCGAGAGCGACCGCGCCGCCTATCGCGAGCAGGCGCGCCAGTCGATGGCCGGCGTGCCCTATCCGCAGCAGACCGTGGTGAGCTGGCAACTGAGCGACGCCGAGCGTCGCGAGCGGTTCGAGAAGGCGTGGGCGGCGGGCGACCTCGTCCACATCCTGACCCAGCTCTGGGCCGACCAGGCGGTCGATGTCGACGGCAACAGACTGGTCGCCGATCTGATCCGCGAGAAGATCGGCGCCGTGGTCAAGGATCCCGAGACGGCGGCGGCGCTCGCCCCGCACGATCATCCGTTCGGCGCCAAGCGTCCCTGCCTCGATACCAATTACTACGCGACCTACAACCGTCCGAACGTGACGCTGGTGAATCTGCGGCAGGAGCCGATCAAGGGGATCACCGCCAGCGGCATCTTCACCAACGGACGCAAGTTCGATGTCGACGTCATCGTGTTCGCCACCGGCTTCGACGCGATGACCGGCGCGATCATGGCGGTGCATCCGATCTCCGGCCGTGGCGGCAAGTCGTTGTCGGATGTCTGGGCGCATGGACCGCAGACCTATCTCGGCGTCACCGTCGCGGGCTTCCCCAATCTCTTCATGATCACCGGTCCCGGCAGCCCGTCGGTGCTCTCGAACATGGCGGTCTCGATCGAGCAGCATGTCGACTGGGTGGTCGACCGCATCGCCGCGCTGCGCGACGGCGGCTTCACCACGATGGAAGCAACCGACACCGCGCAGGCCGGCTGGGAACGCCACATGGCCGATTGCGCGACGCTGACGCTGCATCGGCTCGCCAACACCTGGTACACGGGCGCCAACGTGCCCGGCAAGCCGCAGGGCGTGATGCCGTATACCGGCGGCGTCGGCCCGTATCGCAGCATCTGCAACGAGGTGGTCGGCCGCGGCATGCTCGGCTTCAAGCTCTCGGGTCCCGGCGTTGCCGAGCAATGCAATGACGGCGAGATCGTGCGGCTGCAGCCGGATGTGCGGCTGGTGCTGAATCTACTCGGCGAGATGAACCTGCCGCCGCTCGAGACGATGGGGGCGCAGGGCGCGCGCGACTTCCTCACCGAGTTCAACAAGGGCCGTCCTGCCGGCCGCCCGGTCGGCGAGGTCGGCAGCGGCATGCTGCAGGGCGCGGACGGTCCGCTGCCGTACAAGCTCTACCGGCCGGCGACGCCGGGGCCGCATCCGATCGTGGTGTATTTCCACGGCGGCGGCTGGGTGCTCGGCGACGAGATGTCGGACGATCCGTTCTGCCGCGATCTGTGCCGGCGCACCGGCATGATCATCGTCAGCGTCGGCTATCGCCATGCGCCCGAGCATCGCTTCCCGGCCGCGGCCGAGGACGGTTTTGCCGCGGCGCGCTGGATCGCAGCCCATAGCGCCGAACTCGGCGGCAGGGCAGGGCCGCTGCTGGTCGCCGGCTGGAGCGCCGGCGGCAACATCGCGGCGGTCACCTGCCAGCTCGCGCGCGATCGGGGCGGGCCCGAGATCGCGGGCCAGCTCCTGATCTGTCCGGTCACCGATTCCACATTCGACCGGCCGTCCTATATCGACAACGCGGCCGGTTACTTCCTGACCCGCGGGCTGATGTACTGGTTCTGGGACCTGTACTGCTCGCCGGCCGATCGCACCGACCCGCGCGTCGCGCCGCTGCGCGGCAAGCTCGAAGGCCTGCCGCCGGCATTCATCGCGACCAGCGAGTTCGACCCGCTGCGCGACGAGGGCATCGCCTATGGCGACGCGCTCGCCAAGGCCGGCGTCAAGGTCGAGCAGCTCAAGGCGCAGGGCCACTTCCACTCATCGTTCGTGATGGTCGACGTCATCATCACCGGCGTCAGCGGCCGCGTGAAGATGGCAAAGGCGCTGCGGCGCTTCGCCGGCCTGCCCGAGGAGGTCGAGCAGGACAACGTCGCCGCGCCGGAGGTCAACGCGGCGGCGAACTAGATCGGGTTTGAATTGCAGCCGCGCTCCCTCTCCCGCTTGCAGGCACTTGCGGGGGAGGCGCGTTGCGAAAATATCGAAAACAACCCCATGCAAAGGAGTCGGCGGTGGCAGGCGTTCGACCAAGCCACTTGACACGTCGGGCAACTCACGGATATATTTCTAATATCCAGAAATCGCGCAGACGCACGCTCGCCTCAGCGTGCGTGTGGCATTTGCGTGCTCTGTAACCGACGTTTCCACGTCGTTATGGCCAATAGCCATATGCGATAGCCCTGCGCTTGCGGGGGAGGTGCAGCAGTCTGCCGCGAGACCTTTCAACCTGACTTCATCCTGCGCTAACCGAGCTCGAACGTCGTGACGCCGAACACGCGATCGATCCGCAATGGCGGGATCGCGCCGGTATACATCCGCGCGGTCTCGAACACCGGTGACAGCCCGAGGTTTTGCGCCAAGGCGACGGCGTCGCGGTTGATCGCGGGGACGTCGAGGAAGATCTCGCCGCCGCCTGCGCTCGCGAGCAATGCCGACAGGATGGCCTCGGCGCCGGCACGGTCATCGGCCACCAGCGGGCCGATCTTGCGGCCGGTCCGGCAGGGGCGGATCACGCCCCAGCCGGCCAGCCTGCCGTCGCGCATCAGCGCGCGTCCGACATGTCCCGATGTGTTGATCCAGGCGCGCAGGAATGCCGGCCGCGGTGCGGGAAACACCGTGGCGTCATCGGCCTCGACCAGCGCCATAGGCACCTCGGTCAGCGCGACGATGCCGGCGTTCGGCGCGGACGGTGCGGTGACCGTGCCGCCATAGCGCACATTGGCGTAAGCGAGCGCGAAGCCGGACTTCTGGTAGTTCGCCTGCTGCGCCACCACACCATCGAGCCCGATCACGCGCGGGCGCGCATGCGCGATGGCCGCATTCCAGATCTTCAGGCCGTGGCCGCGGCCGCGCAGGTCCGGGCGCACGATGTAGAAGCCGAGGAAGGAAAATTGCGCGCCGTAATTGACGCAGGAAATCACCGCGGCAGGCTCGCCATCGAGCTCGCCGATGAAGAAGCCCTGCGGGTCCTCGGCGGCAAAGCAGGCCGCATCGGCGAGACCGGGATTCCATCCCTCCGCGGCGGCCCAGTCGATCGCGAGCGCGATCTCGTCGGGCTGCATCGTGCGTATGATGATCTCGTTCATGGCCCATGATCTCTTCGCGCCGGTGTTATTGATCGTGCACATCGACGGCGGGAGAACAATCCCCCTTGGGGGCCTAAAGAGCGTGGGTCCTTCAAGCTGATGAGGCCGCAGGGACCGCGCAAGGTGCGGCGCCATGCTCAGGCGATCTGCAGGACGAGGCTGACCAGTTCGGGCTGGCGGTGCGTGCCGGTTTTGGCGAAGGCCGACTTCAACTGGTTGCGTGCCGTGTCACGAACGATCCCGAGCCGTTCGGCCGCGTCGGCGATCGAGAGGCCGCCCGCGAGCAGCGCCACCAGCCGCGCTTCTGCCGGCGTGAGGTCGAATGCCTGCGCGATCAAGCCGGGCTCGGGCATCGCGCGTGGCGTCAGATTGACGAAGACCAGCATCGCCCGCGCGCCGAGGAAGACGTTGCGTGCCGCACCGTCGACCGGCAACACGCGCAAGACCACCGGACCCTTGTGCGTACGGCGGATCAGGATTGGCTCGATTGGCAGCGCCGCGCGCTCGGGTGCGGCGCGGATCAGATCGACGACTTGATCAAACCGCGCCTGTGCCGCTCTGTCGCGCACGATCAGCCGGCGATCCCTGATCCTGATGTCCGCATCGAAGCCGGCATCGGCGGCTGCGTTGTGATCGATCACGAGGCCGGCACGGTCGAGTACGGCGGCCGGCTGCCGCACCCGATCGAGGATACCGGTCATGGAGGCGAGCGCGATGCGGCCGACCACGGTCGACAGTGTCGCTGTCTCCGTCAGGCGCGGCCCCAGTTGCGCCAGTAGCCGCGTCTCGCGTGTCTCGAAAAGTCCCTCCTGTCCGGTGCGCTGCAACGTCAGCACCCACGGTGCGCTGTCGGCCCAGAAGCCGATGCCGGCGAACCATTTGAAGCCGAACGGATACAGCACCTCATTGTACATCGGATCCGACCGGATCTGCTCGGGCGTCAGCAAGTCCTGATCGGTGATCACTTCGCCGGCCATTGCTCGCGGAACGCCTGGAGCGCGAGAGTCCTGCTCATGCCAGTTGTGTGCGAAGTAGAGCTGCACCATCTCTTCGGTCGACGCCGTGCGCGGCACGTCCGGGGTCCGCACGTCGCTTTGCAGCAGCACGGCGCCGGTTGCGCCCACCGCTTCGCAGATCGACGTCATGATGTCGGTCCACGCTGTCGGGTCGACCACCGCGTCCCCCAGCCGCGCCATCACGCTGGACATTTGATCTGGGTCGATATCCCCGTTCATGCAGGGAATTGTCGCGCGAGGTGGCGTCGCGCGACAAGCGCCAAGTTGCGGTCCTTCCAAAAGAAATAGTCGGATTGGATCGTCACTCGCCGGTCTTGCGACGGCGGGGATCAATCCGCCTGCTTCGGCCGATACGCCGCGAAGAACACGCGCGTCGCGCTGTCGACGACGGTTGCGATCCGCTCCGGTGAGGGCGACGGCCTGGCCTGGAAGATGAACGCCTGAAACAGCGTCGCCTGGCACATCTGCATGAACTGCCAGGCCGCGAGCTGGTAGTCGTCGATCACGAGCTCGCCGAGCGCGGCGCGCGCCTCGAGATAGGCGGCGAAGCGGTCGACGGTGTGGGCGATGACGTGGGTGTAGAACCGGCTACCGAGCTCGGGCATCCGCTCGGCGATCGCCATCACGGTGCGGATCGCCGAGCCGCCGCCGGGCCGGCACAACACCGCGACATAGGCGCGGCCGAATTCGGGAAGGGTGGTGTCGACGTCGCGGGCCGGATCGAAATTGAAGACGACCTTGCCCTGCTCGAGCTTTTCCTCCTCGACGATCGCCGCGAACAATCCGGCCTTGTCGGGGAAATAGACATAGAGCGTGCCCTTGGAGACGCCGGCAGCGCGCGCGATCTCGCCCATGCTCGCGCCGTCAAAGCCGAGCTCGAGGAAGACCTTGCGGGCGCCGTCCAGGATCTGGCGGCGTTTCGACGATTCCTCCTCGCCGACGGTCTGGAGGGAGGTTCGGGGCGCTGCAACCATTGATTTAGCTTCTCAGGAAAGAACTCAACCCAGAGTAGGAAAAGGAAGAATCGAAGCTTTATAATCTACGGGCGGAATATAGATTGACCGAACCGTTCGGTCAATGGTATCTTGGGAGTGACGATGCGCCGCACGGCCCTTATTCCGCCATCGCGCGCGTCAAGAATTTTTGTGGGGAGCCTCGGCTATGGCCGCAGCACGGGATCAGGCTGCACGCATTGTTCGTTCCGAGCCTGAGATGGCCGAGGACGCGATCGCGCGCGATGCATCCGCCGATCTCGGCGAGCAGAGCCGTGCTGATGAAGCCAAGCGTCCCGCGGAGGCGCCGCCCGCTTCCGCGCCCGAGCGGCCGGCGGCTTCGCCCGCTGCGGCGCCGGCGCCGAAATCCGGCAAGCGCAAATTCGTGATGATGGGCGTGGTCGGCTTGCTCGCGCTCGCCGCCGCAAGCTATGCCGCCTATTACCTGATGGTCGGGCGCTTCTACGTCTCGACCGACGATGCCTATGTCCGCGCCAACAACTCCATGCTCGGCGCGCGCGTCGCGGGCCATATCGCGGCGATCCTGCCCGGCGACAACGCACTGGTGCGCGCGGGCGACGTGATCTTCCGGATCGATGACGGCGACTACCGTATCGCGGTCGACGCCGCCCGCACCCGGATCGCGACCCAGCAGGCGACGATCGAGCGCATCGGCCGCCAGGTTGCGGCGGCGGCGAGTTCGGTCGAGCAGGCGCAGGCGCAACTTGTGTCGGCGCAAGCCGGCCTGAAGCGCGCCGATCTCGATTTCGATCGCCAGCAGGCGCTCAGCACCAAGGGTTTTGCTTCGCGTGCTACTTTTGAAGTCTCGGAGGCCGGCCGCGACCAGGGCGCGGCCAGCGTGCGATCCGCGCAGGCGGCCTATGATGCTGCCAAGGACAATGTCGAGGTGACCAAGGCGCAGCAGGCCGAGGCCCGCGCCCAGCTCGCCGAACTGCAGACCCAGCTCGCCAAGGCCGAGCGCGATCTCGAATTCACCAATGTCCGTGCGCCGGTCGACGGCACCTTCTCCAACCGCCTGGTCAACACCGGCGACTATATCAATGTCGGTCAGCGGCTCGGCAACGTGGTGCCGCTCGAAGGCGTCTACATCGACGCCAACTATAAAGAGACTCAGCTCAAGCGCATCCGCACCGGGCAGCGCGTGACGATCAAGGTCGACGCCTACGGCTTCCGCAAGTTCACCGGCCTCGTCGACAGCATTTCGCCGGCGGCAGGCTCGGTGTTCACGCTGCTGCCACCCGACAACGCCACCGGCAACTTCACCAAGATCGTGCAGCGCCTGCCGGTCCGCATCCGCGTGCCTGCCAGCGTCGCCAGGCAGGGCCTCTTGCGCGCCGGCATGTCGGTCTACACCACCGTCGACACCCGCGAGGGCGCGGCGGACGCCGATGCCGAAACCGATCTCGACGCGCCGATGATGATCCATCCGCAGTGATGTCTTGAAGCTTCGGACAGAGTCCGAGGCTCGGAGCCGATGAGCCCATGGCTGATACGACCACTGCTTCGCCCTCGATGATGACCGGCGCCTCGGAGTCGGAGCGCCTCCAGCCGAAACGGGTGGTTGCCTTCATCATCATGGTGTTCGGCATGTTCATGTCGATCCTGGACATCCAGATCGTCTCGGCCTCGCTGTCCGAGATCCAGGCCGGCCTGTCGGCGAGTTCGACCGAAGTGTCGTGGGTGCAGACCGCCTATCTGATCGCCGAAGTGATCGCGATTCCCTTGTCCGGATTCCTGTCGCGCGCGCTCGGCACAAGGCTGTTGTTTGCGATCTCGGCGTTCGGCTTCACCGCCTCGAGCCTGCTGTGCGGCTTCGCCTCCTCGATCGAGCAGATGATCCTGTGGCGCGCGCTGCAGGGCTTTCTCGGCGCCGGCATGATCCCGACGGTGTTCGCCTCGGCCTACACGATCTTCCCGCGCACCAAGTTCCACATCGTGGCGCCGATCATCGGCCTCGTCGCGACGCTGGCGCCGACGGTTGGACCGACGGTCGGCGGCTACATCACCGATCTGATGTCGTGGCACTGGCTGTTCTTCATCAACATCGTGCCTGGCGTCATCATCACGGCAGGCGTGCTGGCACTGGTCGATTTCGACCAGCCGAACTTCGCGCTGCTCGAGCGCTTCGACTGGTGGGGCCTGATCTTCATGGCCGGCTTCCTCGGCTCGCTCGAATATGTGCTGGAGGAAGGTCCGCAATATGAGTGGCTGCAGGACACATCGGTCGCGGTCTGCGCCGCGATCGGCTTCGTCTCGGCGGTCGCGTTCTTCTGGCGCGTCCTGACCGCGGAGGAGCCGATCGTCGATCTCTACGCCTTCTCCAACCGCAACTTCGCGGTCGGCTGCGTGCTGCAGTTCTGCATCGGCATCGGGCTCTACGGCCTGACTTACGTCTATCCGCGCTATCTCGCCGAGATCCGCGGCTACAGCGCGCTGATGATCGGCGAGACCATGTTCGTCTCCGGCGTCACCATGTTCTTCATGGCGCCCGTGGTCGGGCGGCTGATGCAGAAGGTCGATTTGCGCTACATCATCGCCTTCGGACTCGTCACCTTCGCGCTCGGCTCCTGGCAGATGACCTGGATCACCCGCGACTATGATTTCTACGAGCTGCTGCTGCCGCAGATCCTGCGCGGCATCGGCATGATGTGCGCGATGGTGCCGACCAACAACATCGCGCTCGCGACATTGCCGCAGGATCGCGTCAAGAACGCCTCCGGCCTGTTCAACCTGATGCGCAACCTCGGCGGCGCGGTCGGGCTCGCCGTCATCAACCAGGTGCTCAACGACCGCACCGATCTGCACATCTCGCGGCTGCATGACCGCGTGACCTGGGGCAACACCACAGCGGTCGAGACCCTCAACATGTTCACCCAGCGCATGCAGGGCATGGGCGATTCCGCCGTCATGGCGATGAAGCAGCTCTCGCAGATCGTGCACCGCCAGGCCGCGGTGATGGGCTATGGCGACGCCTTCTTCATGCTGTCGCTATTCTATGTCGCGCTCAGCCTTCTGGTGCTGTTCGTTAACAAGCCGCCGTCGATGACCGCGAGCAGCGGCGACGCGCATTAGGTGGCGTCATTTGTTCTTCGTAGCCCGCATGAGCGAAGCGACATGCGGGACCGATCTCAGCAGTTCATCACTGAACGTGACGCGCCCCCGGATATCGCTTCGCTCATCCGGGCTACGAAGAATCGAGGTCTGGGCGTCGATCCATTGCGCGTGCATCTGATTATCTGCAATGATCTGACTTCGTAGCCCGCATGAGCGAAGCGATATGCGGGACGCTGCGGGTCGCGAGGCATGGTCAGATACCGACGTAACTTCCTCCCAGGCGGAACGTTCTTCTTCACGGTCACACTTGCAGATCGGCGATCGCGACTGCTGATTGATCATATTGCGACGCTTCGGAAGGCTTTCAGCATAGCGCGTCGCGAGCGGCCATTTGAGGTCGACGCGGTGGTGGTGCTCCCCGATCACCTCCACGCGATCCTTACACTGCCGCAAGGCGATTCCGATTTCGCAGGTCGCTGGCGTCGGATTAAAGGACACTTCAGCAGCCGGTTGCTTGCTGCCTCAATAGAGCTGAAGCGTCGATCGAATGGCGATCTGGCGCTTTGGCAGCGGCGGTTTTGGGAGCACACAATCCGTGACGAAGATGACTTCGCGCGGCACGTCGATTACATCCATTTCAACCCCGTCAAACATGGCTTGGTCCGGCGCGTGTGCGATTGGCCGCATTCCTCGTTTCATCGTTATGTGAGGGAGGGCGTGTTGCCAATCGACTGGGCGGGTGATGCGGGAGAGGGCGGAAGCTTTGGAGAACATCCCGAGTGAGAAGGGTTGGCGGATCTTCATTCGTAGCCCGCATGAGCGGAGCGACATGCGGGACCGATCTCAGCAGTTCATCACTGAGCGATGGCCGGCGTCCCCGGATATCGCTTCGCTCATCCGGGCTACGAAAGTGTGCCGCTGTCGCGGGCTGAGTGCATCTCATCGGCGCGCGGGCTGCGCCCGGTCGCGTGAATAGCTGATATCGTCGACAGATTGACGCACTCACGCCGAAGTTACCTTGCCAATCGCGCGTGATGCATTTATAAGCAGCGCTTCCTTACTCGAACCGGGGAGATGCGCATGAAGTCGCTTATTTCGCAGATCGCGCGCCCGCGTTCGACGGTGCTGGACGCCTTTACGCGTTAGCTCCCGGCGCTGATCGGGCCTGATCCCCGATCATCAAAACTTCCCAACGATTTATCGACAATTTCCAGCGGCGCTCGCGGCCGGATTCCGCCCGCACGTCGCCTCAGATGGAGCCGGCTCGCGCTGCAAAAGCGTGGCCGGAATGTGCCATGACCTCTCTGACGACCAAGCGGCCGGCCGCGATCCGGATCGTGCTTCCCTTTGTCTTCCGCCATTGGCTGGAACAGCCGCTCCGTGCCTCCGCGGTGACGGCGGGATTCCTCGGCGCAACCGCGGCCGACCTGTTCATGCCGGTGTTTTCCGGCCATCTGGTCGACGCGCTGACCGCGGGCGCCACCGATGCCGCCGCGCGCCATGCGGCGATGCTGGCGTTCGGCGCTATCGTCGGCCTCGGCGCGCTGTCGCTGGTGTTGCGCCTGGTCGGCATCCAGACCATCGTGCCGTTCACGCTGAAGACGATGTCCGATGTCGGGCAGCAGGCCTTCATGCGGGTGCAGCGCTTCTCGACCGACTGGCACGCCAATTCGTTCGCCGGGTCCACCGTGCGCAAGATCACGCGCGGCATGTGGGCGCTCGATTTGTTGAACGACACCATCCTGATGGCGCTGCTGCCGTCGGCCGTGGTGCTGGTCGGCTCGATGATCCTGCTCGGCGTGCATTGGCCGCAGCTCGGCGCGGTGATCGCGGTCGGCTCGGTGATCTATGTCGCGATGACCATGGTATTCCAGGTGCGCTATGTGGCGCCTGCCGCGCGCGTTTCCAATGCGTGGGACACCAAGGTCGGCGGCACGCTGGCCGACGCCTTGACCTGCAACGCGGTGGTGAAGTCGTTCGGCGCGGAGACGCGCGAGGACATGCGGCTCGATGGCGTCATCAGCCGCTGGCGCCGGCGGGTACGGCGGACCTGGTTCCGCTACAACCACACCTCGACGGCGCAGCTCGTGGTGCTGCTGTGCTTCCGCGCCTCGGTGATCGGCGGTGCGATCCTGCTGTGGGCGCAGGGCCGCGCCACGCCGGGCGACGTCACCTATGTGCTGACCAGCTACTACATCATCCACGCCTATCTGCGGGATGTCGGCATGCACATCAACAACCTGCAGCGTTCGGTGAACGACATGGAGGAACTGGTGCAGATCCATGGCGAGCCGCTCGGCATTGTCGATGCGGATGACGCTGGGACGATCGACATCCAGGGCGGCCGCATCGTGTTCGACGACGTCACGTTCCACTATGGCGGCCATCGCCGGCCGCTCTATGACGGGCTGTCGGTCGACATCGACGCCGGCGAGCGGGTCGGCCTGGTCGGGCGGTCCGGCTCCGGCAAGACGACCTTCGTCAAGCTGGTGCAGCGGCTCTACGACGTCTCCGCTGGCCGGATCCTGATCGACGGTCAGGACATCGCCAGGGCGACGCAGCAATCGCTGCGCAGCCAGATCGCGATCGTGCAGCAGGAGCCGATCCTGTTCCACCGCACGCTGGCGGAGAACATCGCCTATGGCCGGCCGGGCGCCGGCATGGAGGCGATCGAGCAGGCGGCGCGGCTTGCCAATGCGCACGACTTCATCATGCGGCTGCCGAAGGGCTACGGCACGCTGGTGGGCGAGCGCGGCGTCAAGCTGTCGGGCGGCGAGCGGCAACGCGTGGCGCTGGCGCGCGCCTTCCTGGCGGATGCGCCGATTCTGATCCTGGACGAGGCGACCTCGAGCCTCGATTCGGAATCCGAGGCGCTGATCCAGCAGGCGATGGAACGGCTGATGAAGGGGCGGACCTCGATCGTGATCGCGCACCGTCTCTCCACGGTGCGCAGCATGGATCGCATCCTGGTGTTCGACCGCGGCGAGATCGTCGAGCAGGGCACGCATGAGGTGCTGGCGGCGCGTCCCGGCGGCATCTATCGCGGCCTGTTCGAGCGTCAGGCGACCGAGTTCGGCCAGGTCGCGGCTGAGTGAGCGACGGCGCGTGGCTGGAGCGTCGGTTCTGATTGGATCAGAACCGACGCTCTCGCATCGCCCGCGCTATTTCGGCGCCAGCCCGTTCCACACCAGCGCGACGCCGGACAGGAACAGCAGCAGCAGCACGACGTCGGAGAAATTGCGGTCGCTGAGCGCGTGATAGAGCCGCGCGCCGAGCCAGGCGCCGAGCAGCGTCCCCGGAAACGCGCACGCCACCAGCCAGATCAGCTCGGGCTTCACCAGGCCGCTTGCGATCTGCACGCAAAGCGCGGCCGCCAGGATCGTGAAGTTGAAGATCTGGAACACGCCGCGGCGCTGCTGCTTGCCCCAGCCGCGCACGCTGGCCCACAGGATCGGCAGCGGGCCGGACAGTCCGGCGAGGCCGCCGAGGATGCCGCCGGCAAATCCGATCGCGCCGTCGGCCCATTTGCCGCCGAAGGCGATCGACATCGGCTTGCGTTGCAGGAACAACGCGGTCGGAAACACCAGCAGGAAGACGCCGATCGTCAGCTTGAAGACCTCGGGGTCTGCCTGCGCGATCAGCAGGATGCCGATCGGCACGCCCGCGAGGCCTGCGATGACGAACGGCCAGACCAGGCGGAAATCGATGCTCTTCCAGATCGACGGCAGCGTCGAGAGCTGCGCGATGACCGAGCAGACCAGCACCAGCGGCACCGCGAGTGTCGGCGGCAGCACATAGAGCCAGATGCCGAGCGCCATCAGCGCCGTGCCGAAGCCGGCAAGGCCGGAGACGAAACCGCCGGCAAGCGCGCCGAAGAACAGGATCGCATAGCTTGCCGGGGTCATCCTCATCTCGTTCTTATGATCGTTGCCGGGACGTTTACACGACGCCAGCTGTCGGTACACTTCAAAATCCCGGCTCATCAACGATAATCGGAACGGAAGCATCCCATGACTGCGAACTCGCAAAAAACCTTTCTGGTCTGTCACGGCGCCTGGTCGGCAGGCTGGGCATGGAAGAAGATGCATCCCCTGATGCAGGCCGCCGGGCAGCGGCTGGTCACGCCGAGCTACACCGGGCTCGGCGAGCGCGCGCACCTTGCGCATCAAGGACTGAACCTCGAAGCGCATATCCAGGATGTGCTCAGCGTCATCAGTTACGAAGACCTGCACGACATCGTGCTGATCGGGCACTCCTATGGCGGCATGGTCGCGACCGGCGTCGCCGACCGGGTGCGCGAGCGCGTCGCGCAGATGATCTATCTCGACGCCTTCGTGCCGCGCGACGGCCAGTCGCTGTTCGATCTCAACGAAGGGGCCATCGAGACCATGCGTGAGCTCGCGAGCGACGGCGACGGCTGGCGTATTCCGCCGATGCCGGTGCCGCCGGACACGTCCGCCTCCGACGTCGCATGGCTGAGCGCGCGGCGCGTCGACATGCCGCTCAAATGCTTCGAGCAGAAATTGAGATTGAAGCACGGCGAGACGAACCTGCCGCGCAGCTACATCTACGCCACCCGCGCCACGCAGGCCGACACGTTCCGCCAGTTCGCCAACCGCATCAAGAACGAAGCCGGCTGGCGCTATTTCGAGATCGACGCCAGCCATTCGCCGAACGTCACCGCGCCGGAGGCGCTGATGGCGATGCTGCAGGAGATCGTCTCGTGATGAGCCGTCGTACCGTACAACGCGCAGCATCGAGGCGTCGCGGGTAGCGCGGCGATTTCCAGCTATCCTTCCGAAGGATCGTGCACTTCGCCGATCTTGTGGACTGCGACATTGATCGACATGCCGAGGTAATCGGCGGGATCGCCGAACCACGAGCCGGCCAGCGGAACAGCCTGGCCCGGATGCCGCGCAATGGCCACCGGGATGAGGTCAAAGCCGCTGCTGAGGCAGTTGGTCGGGTCATAATCGAGCCAGCCGGCGCCGGGAAGGAACACCTGCACCCATGCGTGCGTCGCGCCGGAGCCGGTCATCCCCACGTCGCCGCCATCGAGCGCCGCGTCGTACAGATAGCCGCTGACGAAGCGGGATGCGAAGCCGAGCCGGCGCAGCGTCTCGATCATCAGCCAGGCAAAGTCCCGGCAGGTGCCCGATTTGGTGCGTAGCGTCTCGTTCGGAGATTGGGTGCCTTCCGCATCTCTCCCGCGATAGCTGAACCCGCTGCGAAACGTCTCCAGCATCCGGTGCAGCACGTCAATGGTGCCATCCTGATCGCCGGCAACGAAGCTTTTGGTCCACGCCGCAAGGCTCCCGTCCGGATCTTCGGTGTGCGGACGCAGGTAACCGGAAAGGTCTGACCATTCGTCCGGGGTATACTGCACGGGGACTTCGTCAGCCCGGGACTCCAGCGGAAACGCCTCGATCCCCTTGATGCCGAAATAGATGCCGCGAACCTTGAACGTGAATGTCAGCTCGCTGCCCGGTGCGTTGAATTCAATCACCGTGACGGCATTGGAGCGGGAGTCGGTGACCCAGTGCACCTTCGACGGCACGCTCGTGCGTGCGGACCAGCTGAGAAGGCGGGTTGAGGCGCCACGCCGCGGCAGGAACATCGCCCGATGCGTCCCGAACGTGACCGGCTTTGTATAGCGGTAGGTCGTGGTGTGCGTGATTTCGCCAATGATCGCCATGCCCTGGTCCGCTTAGCGACGTGTGCAGCACGGCGGCCGCGCCACGCCAAGTCATGTCAAGTCCGCCTCCGCTGCGGGATACAATGGGTTGGGCCGGGAGAACGTTGATCTATCTCAATGGTCGCGGGTTCGTTTTGGGCGTGGATGCGCGAATTAACCGAATGGAGCGATGGAAATGGGCATCCTCTGGACGATCATCATTGGATTTATCGTAGGAGTAATCGCGAAGTTCATCATGCCCGGCAACAAATCCGAGCCCACGGGATTCATTCTGACCACGGTCTTGGGAATCGTCGGCGCGTTCGTCGCGACCTATCTCGGTCAAGCGGTGGGATGGTATCGGTTCGGGGAGGGTGCAGGCTTCATCGGCAGTGTCGTCGGCGCAGTCATCCTGCTTTTTGCATACGGGCTTTTCACGGGCCGCGAAGGGCGTGCTTGATTGCGACCAGCGTTGCCGACGGCGAGCGCGATCGCGCAAATGCACCCGATCGTTTTGTGATGAGCGAATTGGCGAAGCCGTCCGCGCCGGCGGCGCTGTTCGGCGGCCGTTGATGATGGGAGGCGACTTCTCGTTCGGTCAGATCCGCGGTCGCGCCATGGACTGCAGGTGCGGGCTCTCCGCCATCTGGCGTGGCCCGCACGCATGCCGTGCGATCAGTCGGCGCTGGCCTTTTCCTGCATCGTCGCCTGCAGTTTCTTGATGTCCGCGGGCGTGAGTTGCGGACGATCGACCTTGATCGTCAACTTATTGAGCTTGGCGGTCAGCGGGAACGGCGGCTTGTAGTCTGCGTCGTTCACGCCGGTGAGCGTGTCGGAGCCGACGTCGAAGCTCTCATCCCATTGCAGGATCATCGGCAGGGTCTTCTGCATTCGCTTCGTGGCGACTTCCTTGCCGTCTACCTTCAGCGTGCCGGTGCCGGGCTGTGCCAGGCCGCTGAAATTGTTGTACTGCAGCGTGCCAGCACCGATGCCTTCGTATTTGAAATCAAACTCGACCGTGTGTCGGCCTGGCGACAGTGCATCCGGACCTTCCCATTTGATGCGTTCGAGGTCGACCATGTTCCATAGGAACACAGGCTTGCCCTGCAGCAGGTAGAAGCCATAGCCGGCGAAGCGGCCTCCGGAGGTCAGGATCATGCCCTCGGCGCCGCCTTGCGGCACGTCGATGTCGGCGGTGATCGTGTAGGAGGCGTTGAGCAGCAGGGGCGAGTCACCCTGCGGCAATCCCGTCATCGGCCGCGTGTACACGAATTCCTTGCGGCCCGCTGTGATGTTCGGGCGCGGCGCGATCATGCGCGCCGCGACCGACGCATCCATCGGGAAGACCTGGTACTTCTTGGCTTCCGCAACGAACTTCTGCCGCATCCCCTTTACCTTTTGCGGGTTCTGCGCCGCGATGTCGTCGGTCTGGCTGAAGTCCTTGTTCAGGTTGTAGAGCTGGAAGACCTGGTTGTTGAGCGGATCCGGGTTCGCCGGACCGAACGCCTCCCACGGCGCACGGTTGACCTTGGTGGACAGCATCCAACCGTCGTCATAGAGCGCCCATTGGCCGAACATCTCGAAGTACTGGGTCTTGTGGCGGGACGCGATCTTGGCGTTCGCCGCGTCGAAGGTGTAGGCAAAGCTTGTGCCTTCGATCGGCGCCTGCTTGATGCCGTCCACCATTTCCGGCGGTCGGATACTGGCGGCTTCGAGGATCGTCGGCACGACGTCGATCATGTGGACAAACTGCTCGCGCAAAGCGCCCTTGTCCTTAATGCGGGCCGGCCATGACACCACCATGTTCTGGTTGATACCGCCGAGCCGCGAGGCGTTCTGCTTGAACCAGTCGAACGGAGTATCAAACGCCCACGACCAGCCGGCAGACATGTGGTTGTACGTCTGCTCGGTGCCCCAGACATCGTAGTACTTCATCTGTACGTCGACCGGGAGTTCATTGAGGCCATTGAAGAATGCCACTTCGTTGGGCGTGCCGAGCGGACCGCCCTCGGCACTGGTGCCGTTGTCGCCGTTGATGTAGATGACGAGCGTGTTGTCGAGCCGGCCAAGTTCCTGGAAATGCTGGATCACGCGGCCAATCTCGTGGTCGCTGTAGGCCGGGTAGGCGGCGTAGACCTCGACCTGGCGGAGGAAGAGTTTCTTCTCGTCGGCGCTAAGCTGGTCCCACGGCTTCAGCATTTCCTTGGGCCATGGTGCCAGCTTGGTGTCCTTCGGAACCACGCCGAGCCGCTTCTGGTTCTCCAGGATGCGCTCGCGCACCTTCTCGTAGCCGTCGTCGAACAGGTGCATCGCGCTGATCTTGTCCACCCACTCCTTGGTCGGGTGATGCGGCGCATGCGTCGCGCCCGGCGCATATTTGATGAAGAGCGGCTTCGACGGATCGGTCTGGTGCATCCGTGTCATCCAATCGATGGCGTCGTCCGCCATCGCGGTGACGAGGTTCCAGGTGCCCGGGGGCTTGCCCTGGAACGGATAGATCTGCGTCGTGTTGCGGAAGAGATTTGGCTCCCACTGGTTGGCGTCGCCGCCGACGAAGCCATAGAAATACTCGAAGCCCATGCCGATCGGCCATTGGTCGAACGGGCCGACCTGGCTCGCCGTGTAGACCGGCGTGTTGTGGTCCTTGCCGAACCAGGACGTGCCGTAGCCATTGTCGAGCAGGATCCGTCCGATCGTCGCCTTGTCCTTGCCAATGATGCTGTTGTAACCCGGGAAGCCAGTCGACTGCTCCGAGATTACGCCGAAGCCGGCGGAATGGTGATTGCGTCCGGTGATCAGAGCCGCGCGGGTCGGCGAGCATAGGGCGGTGGAGAAGACGCGGTTGTAGCGCAGGCCCTCATTGGCGATGCGGTCCATCGACGGCGTCGGGATGACGCCGCCAAAGGTGCTCGGTACGCCGAAACCGGCGTCGTCGGTGATGATCAGGAGCACGTTCGGTGCGTCCTTCGGCGGGACGACACGCGACGGCCACCAGGGTTTCGATTGCAGGGCGCCGTCCTTGATAACGCCGCCGAACTTGGGATCGGGTGGCGGAAGCTGCCTTCCGTCGATTGCTGTCGTGGCGCTGGGCGAGCCGGGCGCAGCGGTGTTTTGCTGGGCTAGCGCCGAAGTGGAGATGAGCAATCCAAGGGTAAGAGCCGACACAGCTTTCGGGCAATGCATGGCGACGCTCCCAAAATAAAAAAATATGGGCAGCGTCGCCTGTCATGCCGGCGGGAACATTGATGTACATCAAGCCGGAAAGCGCGGGCGAGGATTGGAGCGATCCCGACCAGGTCAGCGGCATTGACCAATGCCAGTGAAACGCCGCGCTGTCCGCTTCAGCATGCGGCAGGCCGCGCGCAACCGCGACGGCTGGCGCATCCCGCCGATGCCGAGGCCGCGTCGAAATCAATCAGATGCGCTTGTTGTCTAGGTCATGCACCGCGTGCGTCGCGCACGGCCTGAGCGACCTTTGTCGCCTGCGATACTCGTCCGATCTTCGCGCCTGCAATGATCTTTCGTCGGCGTTCGCTTGGCTTCGGCGCCATGCCTTCGCCCGCGGTGGCTCCAGCCGAGGGACGCGTTGTGAAGTTCGCGGCCCGGTGCAGTGCGAGGGCCTTTCGCGCCGCTTCGACATGTGCGGTCCGGGCTGCCAAATTGTGCTGACGCCGGAGCTCCGTGTTCACCCGTTTCAGTGCCGCCGCAAACACCTGTTTTCGCTCTGAAGCATGCTTGGCGGTTCCCGGAAAGCTCGTCCCGCGAGCCTCGGCCTTTCCGCGGCTCTCTCGTTGCTTTTGTCGGCCGACCGTTCGCTCCTTGTCGCGCATCTTGCGCAAGCGGGGTCGCATGGCCTCGAGCTCAGCCACCTCGGCGCTGTAGATGGCGGGATGATGCGTCAGGCGGATCGCCTCATATTCTTCATGGCTGAGGATGCTGCGTTCGAACTTGCAGGCGACCGACATTCCTATTCCTCCTTTTGATCTTCTTGAATCTCGGGGCAGAAGGACACGTCCAGCTCTGGCGGATCATAGCTGCAATGCCGCCGGATAGCTAATCTGCCACTATGCAGACTTGGCCGGCGCTTCGATCGCAGGGATCGATTGCCTTGCCATGGCGTCAAGGCATAGTGGCTCCTACTTTTCTGCTTCGTCGTCCTTGAGACGAATCCCCTCAGTCCGCAGAGCCGCAAAGAGAGCCGCGATATCTTCAGGCTCCATATTGTTGGGGCACATCCCGTTCAGTTGCTCGGTTGTGATCGTGCCGCTGCTCCTGGCGATGTCTCTTGCCTTCGCCATGATCTTCTGAAGGTCCATCTGTGTTCCTCCGCGAGGGACATACTCTACGCTCGCCACCCATGCATGTCGCCTTCTAAGAAACGTGGGCCTGTGGCTGCACTGAAGGATCGGTTCGCTTCACTTCGAGTTGAGACAATTTCGTTCGAAGTTCGCCATCGGAATTGGGCAGCGACCGCAACTTTGTCTCGCATGTTCGGTTAAACTGCGACATAATCCATGTCTCGCGTGCTGGTGAGCATGGATTCATGAACCGCAGCCCCGTGCTCGTAGACCTGGCGCTTCAAGGTGGGGGATCGCACGGTGCGTTCACGTGGGGTGTCCTGGATCGCCTTCTCGAAGAGCCATGGTTTCAGATTGCGGGCATATCCGGGACATCGGCCGGAGCGATGAACGCAGCCGTGCTGGCGGATGGTTGGACCGCGGGCGGCGCTGCCGGCGCACGCGAAGCGCTTGAAAAATATTGGCGAAGCGTCTCGCGCGCCGCCGCATTCAGTCCGTTGCAACGGTCGCCGCTCGACCGCCTGATGGGACGCTGGTCGCTTGACAGCTCCCCGGCCTATCTCTTCACCGATTTGATGTCGCGGATGCTTTCACCCTACGACCTCAATCCTCTTGGCTTCAATCCGCTCCGCGACATATTGAACGACAGTATCGATTTCGAACGTCTTGCACGCGCGCCGATCAAGCTCTTCATAACCGCCACGCGCGTGCGTACGGGCCGTGGACGGATTTTTCGCAACGCGGAGATTACCGCGGATGTCCTGCTTGCGTCGGCTTGCCTGCCAACGATGTTTCGCGCGATCGAGATCGATGGCGAGCCCTATTGGGACGGCGGCTATGCCGGTAATCCCACGATTACGCCGCTCGTTCGCGAGACCGACGCGCGCGACACCGTCGTCGTCCAGATCAACCCGACCGAGCGGCCGGAGCAGCCGCGCACGGCCGCTGACATTCTCAACCGGCTTAACGAGATCTCATTCAACTCGCCGCTGGCAAAGGAGCTGCGGATGATCGCGTTGCTTCGCCAGGTCGCCGACCCCGGTACCGGGGAGGGCGCCCGCTGGGCGCAGATGAAGACGCACCGGATCAAGAGCGACATGCTTGCGACGTTCGGTTCATCATCCAAGCTTAATGCCGAATGGGCGTTCGTGGCCAAGCTGCACGAGGAAGGGCGGCGAGCCGCCGGCGAATTCCTCGACGCGCATGGCGCCGATCTCGGTGAGCGTTCGACGGCGGATCTCGATATTCTGCTGGCGGAGTGCTGAGACGATGGGTCTTCTCGGCATTCTCGTCGGGCTTGGACTGCTGGTCTGTCTTGCTTTCCGCGGTTGGAGCGTGCTGCTGCTCGCGCCGCTCTGCGCGCTGGTGGCCGCAGCCTTCGGTGGCGAACCGCTGCTTGCCAACTGGACGCAGACCTTCATGGGTAGTGCGTCGGGGTTTCTCGCGCAGTTCTTTCCCATTTTTCTGCTTGGCGCCGTGTTCGGAAAGCTCATGGATGACAGCGGCGCGGTCGCTGCGGTCGCGGGCTTCATCTCCCGGTGCCTGGGCGAACGCCGGATCATCCTCGCGGTCGTGCTCGCAGGCGCGCTTGTCACCTACGGCGGCGTCAGCCTGTTCGTCGCCTTCTTCGTCATCGTTCCGATGGCGCAGTCGCTGTTTCGCACGGCGGGGATTCCACGTCGTCTGGTACCGGCGGCGGTCATTCTCGGGACTTCGACCTTCACCATGTCGGCGCTGCCGGGCACGCCGTCGATACAGAATGCGATACCGATGCCTTTCTTCGGCACGACCCCCTTTGCCGCACCGGGCCTCGGCGTTGTCGCATCGATCATCATGCTGGGCGTCGGGCTGTGGTGGCTTCTTCGCGCGGAGAAAGCAGCGCGTCGGGCAAAAGAGGGTTATGGCGACGAGCCGCCGGTTCCGGCGGATGCCGCCGACGATGAGCTGTTGCGCGAGCGGGCTACGACGGCGCGAGAATTCGACCCGGCGGAGCTCCGCCACGGATATCATAGCAGCGCCGCCGTCCCGATTTTCAACGCGATCCTTCCGCTGATCGTCGTCGTCGCCGTCAATCTGGTGATGTCGCTCGTTGTGCTGCCTCGGCTTGATTTCTCGTTCCTGGCCGAACAGCGGTGGGGCAATACATCGCTGGCTGCCGTGGCTGGTGTCTGGTCGGTTGTCGTGGCGTTGGCGGGAGCGATCGTGACGGTCATCCTCTGCAACTGGACGCGGCTGCCCGCACTACGACGAACCATGGATGCGGGTGCCAACGCGTCGGTCTTGCCGGCCCTGAGCGTCGCAAGCCTTGTCGGATTCGGCGCCGTTATCGCCTCGCTTCCCGCTTTCGGCGTGGTGCGGGACTGGGTGCTGAGAATTGAGGGCGGCCCATTGGTGTCGCTCGCGGTCGCGACGAACATCCTTGCCGCGCTGACGGGGTCGGCTTCCGGCGGCTTGACGATCGCGCTCGATGCGTTGGGCCAGACTTATATGCACCTTGCCGCGGAGGCGGGTATCGACCCCGGCCTTTTGCATCGCGTCGCGGTGATCGGCTCGGGAACGCTGGACATTTTGCCTCACAACGGCGCGGTCGTTAGCCTGCTTGCGATCTGCGGGCTCAAGCATCGCGACAGCTATCTCGACATTGTCATGGTCGGCATTGCGAGTTCCGTTATCGCGCTCGTAGCGGTGATTGCGATCGGCACCGCTTTCGGGTCGTTCTGACGCAAGACGATGGGTTGGCTCTGCTTCCCGCCGGCGCGCGTAGCTGGAGCGACGTTGATCTGAAAATGGCGAAGGGCCCGGCGTGTTGCGCCGAGCCCCTCATGGTCCATCTAAGCAAGACGCGTTTTCTTGATGCTAACCGGAACTCCACTTCGCTCGAAAACGCTTTAGAATATCAGCCGGCCTGTAAGCCGGGTTCTGTAGGGCACCATTCTTGCGAATGATGCGCGACGGCCATTCCTCTGGGACAAGGTTCGCACCTTGCCTCGGGCAACCTACCCGGACAGCGGGCCTGACATCGCCCTGCGGTGTTATCGCGCATGCGCGAACTAACCGCGTTGCCGTCCCTATTCGGTTTTGCTCCCGGTGTGGTTTGCCATGCCGTCTCCGTTGCCGGAAACGCGGTGCGCTCTTACCGCACCTTTTCACCCTTACTTCCTCCGAGGAGGGAGCGGTTCGTTCTCTGTGGCACTTTCCCTGGGGTCGCCCCCGCCGGATGTTATCCGGCACCGCATGTCGATGGAGCCCGGACTTTCCTCCCCCGCGGCCTTTCGGCGCTTGCGGGAGCGGCCGTCCGGCCGACTGACGGCGTACGCATGCGGGCTTTGGCCGTCCGCGTCAAGCGATTGCGATGGTTAACCCTTGGCTTGGCGCCCGGCCGGTCCTCGATTTTGACATTCGCAGAGGAGGAGCCTTTGATATCGATTTGATCGATTCAAAGGTCGAGGCGCCATGGATACCGAACTGGCCCGGACGTTCCTGACGGTGGTGAGCGCCGGCAACTTCATCACCGCGGCAGAGCGGCTGCATGTCAGCCAGTCGACCGTCAGCACCCGCATCCACACGCTCGAGCAGCAGCTCGGCTGCGTGCTGTTCGTGCGCAACAAGGCCGGCACCACGCTGACGCCGGCGGGCCGGCAGTTTCAGCGCCACGCCTCGGTGCTGGTCCGCACCGTCGAGCAGGCGCGCCATGATGTCGGAATCCCCAAGGGATTTTCCGCGACGCTGGTGGTCGGCGGCCGCATCGGCCTTTGGGAAGAGTATCTGCTGCGTTGGCTGCCGCTGATGACGCGGGCGCATCCCGACATCTCGATCCGCGCCGAGAGCGCGCTCGAGACCGAGCTGATGCAGGGGCTGGTCGAGGGACGCATCGATATCGGCGTCATGTACACGCCGCAGAGCCGCCCCGGCCTCAAGGTCGAGCAGCTGTTCGAGGAGCAGCTCATCCTGGTGTCGACCGATCCGAAGAGCGCGCCGGAGCCGGGGCCGGGCTATGTCTATGTCGATTGGGGACCCGAATTCTACGCGCGTCACGCCACGCTGTTTCCGAATTTCGCCGGCCCCGCGCTGACGGTGAACATCGGCTGGCTCGGCTTGCAGCATCTCTTGGAGAATGGCGGCTCCGGATTCTTTGCGCGCCGTATCGTGGCGCCGCTCCTGAAGGCGCGGCGGCTGCACGCCGTCGCCGGCGCACCTGGCTTTGCGATGCCGGCCTATGTCGCCTATCCGGCTGACAGCCAGGACGATCATCTGGCGCGCGCGGTCGAGACCATGCATCGGCTCGCCGCGTCGCATGTCAATACGAGTGCGGACCTCCCGCGGGCGAAGCCCGCCACGCGGCGGCGGCGCTGACCGCGATTGCTATCGGCATCACCGATCAGTTCCATCGGGTTTCTTCGCTTGTCAGCGCAAACCTCCGCGTTCACAGCTGGATGGGCATCAGCAGGAGGTCAGACGATGGATATCGCGGCAGAAGTGGCAGACGCGTTGCTCAAGGGCGCCTCCGACGCGATCGTTGCGACCGATGCCGAAGGCCGCATCACCTTGTGGAATCCCGGCGCGGTCAGGATGTTCGGCTTCAGCGCCGAGGAGGCGATCGGACAATCGCTCGATTTGATCATTCCGGAGAATCTGCGCGCGCGTCACTGGGCCGGCTTCCGGCACACGATGGCGACCGGGATGAGCCGCTACGGTCAGGGCGATCTGCTGTCGGTGCCGGCGCTGACCAGGCACGGCACGCGCATCTCGGTCGAATTCACCATCGAGATGCTGCACGATGCGGCGCGCAAGGTCGCCGGCACCGTCGCCGTGATGCGCGACGTGACCAAGCGTTTCGAGGAGCTCAAGGAGTTGCGGCGCCGCGCCGCGCAGCAGGCCGGGACATCGTCATGACGCCCGCCGTGGGGTGACCGCTATTTTCCCGATCGCAGGCGGGTTTCCGCGAGCGCGGTCACGAGGCCGATGACCAGCATCGAGGCGACGATGTCGGCTTCCGCGCCGAAACCAAATGCGATCACCGTCGCTGCGGCAACCGCCGCAAGGATCGCGATGGTCAGCCCTTCGTCGGCGATCAGCTGACGCAGCGCCTTCAGGCGCGTGGTGCCCCGTTGCATTGCCTGCTCACACGCCGAGCGGATGGCCGCCCGCAGCGATGGTCGAGGCGACCTGACTGGCGTGGTGGCGCGGTTTTGCCACGATCCGGCTGCGCAGGATTCGGTACAGCATCGACAGCAGCAGCCGGGAAAGGCGCGTTGCTGTCTGCGGCAGTGGTGTCATGGCGGGTCCTCCGGGCATTCCGACCCAAAGGCTACGCGCTGCCATAAATTTAACAAACGAATAATACTGGCGATTACTATCGGACTATCCGATATAAGTCCGCTCCGCGGCCCGCCGGGCAGGCGTGGCATTCACGCCGGGCGGCCAAAATAATTTATCCTGACGATGTCGTCCTGCGTGTCGCCCGTTCGACTGGGTGTCGGCGATCCAGCCGATCAAGAGGAGTTCTCAAGATGCAATATCTGTTGCTGATCTACCGGAGCGACGCGGAATATGGCGGCATGAATGCCGACGACCGCAAGGCCCTGTCGGCGGAATATGCCGTATACACCCAGTCCATTATCCAGAGCGGACACTTCAAGGCGGGAGACGGGCTGCAGCCGGTATCGACCGCGACCACCGTGCGGGTGCGCGACGGCAAGACGCTGACGACCGACGGGCCGTTTGCGGAAACCCGCGAACAGCTCGGCGGCTACTATCTCGTCGATGCCAAGGATCTCGACACGGCGCTCGGCCTTGCGGCGCGGATTCCCGGCGCCAAGACCGGCTCGATCGAAGTCAGGCCGGTGATGATCTACGACAACCCGCGATAGCGGCATCGTCGCCAGATGGATGTAGCGGCCGCGTCGCCCGGCGCGGCCGCCGAGCAACGATTGATCGCCATGACCCCCAGTCAGATCGAAAAAGTGTTTCGCGACGAGGCGGGCCGGGCGCTCGCAACGCTGATCCGGCTCGTCGGCGATTTCGATCTGGCCGAGGATTCGCTTCAGGATGCCTTTGCGGTGGCGCTGCAGCGCTGGCCGATCGGCGAATTCCCCTCCAATCCGCGTGCCTGGCTGGTCAATGTCGGCCGCAACAAGGCGATCGACCGCGTCCGCCGCGCGGCGACGTTTCGCGGCAAGCAGCAGGAGCTGACGCATCAGATCCTGCTCGATGCGGAGTCCTCGCCCGAGCCGGCCGATGCAACGCTCGACGACGACATGCTGCGGCTGATCTTCACCTGCTGCCATCCGTCCTTTGCAGCCGAGGTCCAGGTCGCGCTGACCTTGCGCACGGTGTGCGGGCTGACGACGGTCGAGGTCGCGCGCGCCTTCCTGGTGAGCGAGGACGCCATGGCGCAACGCCTCTTGCGCGCCAAGCAAAAGATAAAACTCGCCGGCATTCCCTATGAGGTGCCCGAGCGCGAGGCGCTGGAGCCGCGCCTCACCGGCGTGCTCGCCGTGATCTACCTCGTCTTCACCGAAGGTTACGCGGCGACCGCCGGCGAGGATCTGATGCGGCCCGATCTTGCGCGCGAGGCGATCCGGCTGGCGCGGCTGATCGATGCGCTGATACCGGCGCGCGGCGAGATCAAGGGGCTCTTGGCGCTGATGCTGCTGCATGATGCGCGCCGCGCCGGCCGCCAGACCGCCGGCGGCGATATCGTGCTGCTCGAGGAGCAGGACCGTTCGCTGTGGGATTTCCAGCAGATCGCCGAAGGCCTCGAACTGGTCGAGGAGGCGCTGCGGATGCCGGGCCGGCCGCAGTCCTACGCCGTGCAGGCCGCGATCGCCGCGCTGCACGCGCGGGCGCCGAGTTACAAGGACACCGACTGGCCGCAGATCGCCGGTCTCTATGAGGTGCTGCTGCGCATCAGCCCGTCGCCGGTGATCGAGCTCAATCACGCGGCCGCGGTGTCGATGGTCGACGGCCCGGCGCGCGCGCTCGACCTGATCGACGCGCTGGACGCGCGCGGCACGTTGAAGGGATACGACCAACTGCCTGCGGTGCGCGCCGATCTGCTGCGCCGCCTCGGTCGCAAGGACGAAGCGCGGCGGGCCTATCTCGCCGCAACGGCAGCCACGCAACTCGAACCGCTGCGGCGGCTCTATGCGCGGCGGATCGCCGAGATGGGGTGACGCACCCCATCTCGTGCGTGGCCTGTGACGGCGCGCGATTCATCCACGATCGTCAGCGCGCCGTGCGGCGTTGAGCTTGCTCAGTACCCTGTCTTTGCCTTGGCGCCGGTGCTCGACTGCCCGGTCGTCGCCCCACTCGACATGCCGGTCGTGGTGCCGGGTGCCATCTTTGTCTTTTTCTGCGCATGATGGACTTTTTGGGTCTTGTGCTTGGTCGACATGGTCTTGTCCTGGGTCGACATAGCGCTTGCGGCTGTCGGAGCGACGATGAGGCCGACGGCGACAGCTCCGGCGATGAGTGCTTTGAACATGGACGAATCTCCACTCGGACCGCCCCAGCTAGAAAGACGGCATTTGCCGAAAAGTTCCAATGTGCACGAACACTTGGCCGGAAAATGCTCCGCTCCTCGCAATGACGGACGGAGGCGAGCCTAGCTCGACGCGACCACCGTCGCCGCATCCGGCGGCAGGCTCTCGAGCAGCGCGTGCAGCGTCGCCATGGTGGAGCGGTCGGCGATCCCGTCGATGCGCTCCGGGCGGAAGTGACGCTGGAAGGCGGTGACGACCTCCATGGTCGGGCCGTCGAACTTGCCGTTAGTCGGGATGTTGTAGCCGTAGCGCCGGAACGCGGCCTGCATGTTGGAGACGCTGTCGCTGATCGCACCGAGCTGCAGCGCGTCGCCGCGCACGACCGGCGCCGGCTGGACCCAGTGCCCGACGCCGGAATTGGCCAGCGAGTGCCACGGGAATTTCTCGCCGGGATCCTTCTTGCGCGCCGGCGCCACGTCGGAATGGCCGAGCACGCGATGCGAGACGATCTTGCGGCGAAGCATGATGCCGCGGCACAGCGCGATGACGGCCGCGATCTGGCGCAGCGGAAAGTCCGGATAGCCCCAATCGTGACCGCGATTGACGATCTCGACGCCGATCGAGCAGGAGTTGATGTCGTCATCGCCGGCCCACGCCGACACGCCGGCGTGCCAGGCGCGCTTGCTCTCCGGCACGCACTGCACGATGCGGCCGTCCTCGAGCACGATGTAGTGCGCCGAGACCTCGGTCCCGGCCGTGCAGAGCTGGGTGATCGCACCCTCGACGTCGGGCATGCCGGTGTAGTGCAGCACGATCATGTCGGGTTGCCGGCCATTGGCGCGATCGCCGAAGTTCGCCGACGGGATCACGTCGGAGGCGATCGAGGAATCCGGCGTGAACGTCTTCGCGTCCGCCACCCCCTTTGGAACAGGGAGGGCGCGCTGACGCTTCGGATCAGCGTTGCCGGACGAAGACGAACTTGAAGCCATACGAATCACTCAAACCCGAACCAGGAGAAAGCATTTTGACATATGGATAAACAAATAGGCGTTTACTATTCCTTTACCGTCCGGGCCGCGCAATCGACCCCTGCCGGTTCCACGATCCGCACGATGCGCCGCGTCATTGTGCCCGAAGTGAGTCTTGAGGGTATCATTCGAATGCGGATCAAAGGCGCGCGGTTCCGCTAACCGATCATCAACGTTTTCTTAACGTTAAGTGCCGTTACTGAGAGGTGAAGTGCCGAACCGGTTTCGGGGGACGGCCAAAGGACGCTGAGCCCCGCTGTTTGCGCGAAATCCCATGGAAACCCTCCCAATTCCGGTCGGATATCAGGATTTGCGGCCGAGGACGGGAGTTGGCGCTGGCGTCACGCAGCGGCTTTTTCACGCGTTTTCGAGCGAAGTGGATACCGGTTCGCGTGAAGAAGACGCGTCAAGACAGGAATCCAGAGCTCCGTTCCGATCGAATCGGAACGAAGAAGGCTCTGGGCGCGAGGATTCGAGGCGCAATGAGTCGGCGCGCACCCAGCTTGTATGCCAGTTACGCGGCCCCGCCGGGGAGCGGCGCATGAGCGAGCGTGCGCCGCGTCACATTTCGGTGCTGGGCCGCGAGGCGGTCGCGTATCTCGATCCGCGCGCCGGCGGCATCTATGTCGACGCGACCTTCGGTGCCGGCGGCTACAGCCGGGCGATCCTCGATGTCGCCGAGACCCGCGTGATCGGTATCGACCGCGACCGCACCGCGATAACCGGCGGCTTCGATCTGGTCGACGGCGCGGGCGGTCGGCTGACGCTGGTCGAGGATCGCTTCTCCAACCTCGCCGAGGTCTGCGCGTCGCAGGGGGTGGATGCGGTCGACGGCGTCGTGATGGATGTCGGCGTCTCCTCGATGCAACTCGACCAGGCCGAGCGCGGCTTCTCGTTCCGCCTCGGCGGTCCGCTCGACATGCGGATGGCCCAGAGCGGCCCGACCGCGGCCGATGTGGTCGCGTCGGCTTCCGAGAAACAGCTCGCCGACATCATCTATATCTTCGGCGAGGAGCGCCATTCGCGCGGCGTCGCCCGTGCCATCGTCGCCGCGCGCAAGGACGCGCCGATCACGACGACCGACGCGCTCGCCGATATCGTCGCGAAAGTCGTGCGCGCCAAGCCGAACGAGATCCATCCGGCGACGCGGACCTTTCAGGCGCTGCGCATCTTCGTCAATGAAGAGCTCGATGAGCTCTATCTGGCGCTCGCAGCCGCCGAGCGCGTGCTGAAGCCGGGCGGCCGGCTCGTCGTGGTTTCGTTCCATTCGCTGGAAGACCGAATCGTCAAGAATTTCCTCACGGAACGCGGCAAGGTCTCCGCCGGCTCGCGGCATTTGCCCGAGGTGGCGCAAGCGGCGCCGAGCTTTCAGATCCTGACCAAGCGTCCGGTGACGCCCGATGAGGCCGAGCTTGCCGCCAATCCGCGCGCGCGATCGGCCAAGCTGCGTGCCGCCGAACGCACCGCGGCGCCGGTGCACGCCGACGACGACCTGCCGTCATGGCCGCGCCTGTCCGACCTGAAGCGGGGAGGGTGACGATGCGCCTTCTCCATCTCCTCGTCATCGGCATGCTGATCTTCGCGGCGTCCTATGTCTACCGCATCAAGATGGAATCGACCGCGCGCGTCGAACGCGTGCTGCAGCTCAACGCCGAGATCCGCGAGCAGCGCAACGCGATCGCCGCGTTGCGCGCCGAATGGGCCAAGCTCGATGCGCCGCTCCGGCTGCAGGGCCTCGCCGAGCGCCATCTGCCGCTGAAGCCGGTCAACGCCAACCAGTACGATTCCCTGAAGAACCTGCCGGAGCGGCCGCCGAGCTTCACGCGGCCCGGTTCGCGCGATCCGATCGGCGCGATGATCGACACCATCGAGGCCGCCGCGGCGCCCGACAGCACGACCGGATCGATCGACAAGGCGGCGACCGACCAGCCGGCCGCCGACCAGCCTGCGCCCGAAGACTCCGGGCAGGGCGGGGGAGACCAGCAATGACGGGACCAGCCATGACCGATCCGGCACCCGCCAACACGCCGGCCGTGAAGCCCGCCGAGCCCTGGAACCAGCGGCTGATCCGCACGCTGCTCTATGGCAGCAATGTCGACCGCGCCGCCAAGGCGCGCGCGCGCGTTGGCCTCGCCATCCTCGCTTTCGCCGCGGTCTATTGCGTGCTGGCGGGGAGGCTGGTGCTGTTCGCCGTCGGCGCCGACAGCCACGGCGCGCGCCGCACCGCCTCGCAGGACGCGATCGCGACCGCGAGGCCCGACATCACCGACCGCAACGGCGAAATCCTCGCCACCGACGTCAAGGCGCCGAGCCTGTTCGCCGAGCCGCGCCGCCTCATCGACAAGGACGAGGCGATCGAGCTCTTGACCGGAGCCTTGCCCGATCTCGACACCAGCGAGGTGCGCGACCGTCTGTCGTCGCGCAAGGGCTTCGTCTGGTTGAAGCGCGAGATCACGCCGAAGCAGCAGAGCGACATCCATCGCCTCGGCCTTCCCGGCGTCGGCTTCCTGCGCGAGAACAAGCGCGTCTATCCGACCGGCAACGAGGTCGCCCACCTGATCGGCCTCGTCAATATCGACAACCAGGGCATCGCCGGCATGGAGAAGTGGCTGGACAGCAACGGTCTGGCCGATCTGCATCGTGCGGGCTTCGCCACCGACCGGCTGCAGAAGCCGGTTGAGCTGTCGGTCGACCTGCGCGTCGAGCATGCGCTGCGTGACGAACTGCTCAAGGCAAAGGAGAAGTTCAAGGCCAAGGCCGCCTCCGGCCTCGTTTCCAACGTGCGCACCGGCGAGATCGTGGCGATGGTTTCGCTGCCGGATTTCGATCCGAACAATCCGAAGGAGGCGCACGATCCCGACCGCATCAACCGCCTGACCACCGGCGTCTACGAGATGGGCTCGACCTTCAAGGCGTTCACGCTGGCGATGGCGCTGGATAGCGGCCGGTTCGACCTCAATTCGATGTGGGATGCGCGCGGCCCGCTGCACTACGGCAAGTTCGCGATCCATGACGATCACAACATGGGCCGCATGATCAACATGAAGGAGGTGTTCTACTATTCCTCCAACATCGGCGCCGGGCGCATTGCGCTGGCGATGGGCGTCGACGCGCACAAGGCCTTCCTGCGCAAGATGGGGCAGCTCGAGCGGCTGCGCACCGAACTGCCGGAGAGCGCGTCGCCGATCGTGCCGAAGAAGTGGGGAGAGTTGAACACCGTCACCATCTCGTTCGGTCACGGCATCGCGGTGGCGCCGCTGCAGGCGGTGATGGGCATCGATGCGCTGGTCAATGGCGGCTACCTGATCCCGCCGACCTTCCTGAAGCGCACCGAGCAGGAGGCGATGGCGCTCGCCAAGCGCGTCATCAAGCCCGAGACCTCGGACAAGATGCGCTATCTGATGCGGCTCAATGCCGAGATCGGCACCGCGAAGAAGGCCGACGTCAAGGGCTACTATATCGGCGGCAAGACCGGCACCGCGGAGAAGGTGATCAACGGCCGCTACGCCAAGAAGCGCGTGCTCAACGCCTTCACCGCGATCCTGCCCGCCGACAATCCGAAATACCAGCTCCTGATCATGCTCGACGAGCCGCAGCCCCTGAAGGAGACCTACGGGTTCATCACCTCGGGCTGGAATGCGGTGCCGACCGGCGGCAATGTGATCGCCCGAATTGCGCCGCTTTTGGGCGTTGAACCGCGATTCGACCTGCCGCCGTCCGACCGCCTTATTCTTGCGGCATCCAGAACAACCCAGTAAGGCGTACATTCACGGCATGATCCGGACCGGAACGGCCGCGTTAGCGAAAAATGCGATGCGGTTTTCCGGATAGATCATGCTCAAGCGACGGCGCCAGAACGGCGCCGGCCAGACTGGAAGATCATGAGACTTCGCGACCTCTTCGACGCCGATGCCACGATCGATCCAAGTGCCGACACCATCGTCGTCGGAGGGCTTGCGGTCGACAGCCGGGCGGTGAAGCCGGGCGACCTGTTCTTCGCGCTGGCCGGCAGCAGGACCGACGGCGCGCGCTTCGTCGATGCGGCAATCGCCGCCGGCGCGGTCGCGGTCGTCAGCGACCATCTGCCGCAAGGTCACGCTCGCGCCCCCTTCGTCATCACGCCGAATCCGCGCCGCGCGCTGGCGCTCGCCGCGGCCAAATTCTTTTCCCGCCAACCGGCGACGATCGCGGCGGTGACCGGCACCAGCGGCAAGACCTCGGTCGCAGCGTTCACGCGCCAGATCTGGCAGCGGCTCGGTCATTCCTCCGCCAGCATCGGCACCATCGGCCTCGTCTCGGACAAGCGCACGGTCTACGGCTCGCTGACCACGCCGGATCCGATCGCGCTGCATCGCCAGCTCGACGAGATCGCGAGCGACGGCGTCACGCATCTGGCGTTCGAGGCGTCCTCGCACGGCCTCGACCAGTTTCGTCTCGATGGGGTGCGCATCGCCGCCGGCGGCTTCACCAATCTGTCGCGCGACCACATGGATTATCATCCCGATGTCGCGCATTACCTCAACGCAAAACTCCGGCTGTTCCGCGATCTCGTCGCGCCTGGCGGCGCCGCGGTGATCTCGGCCGACCATGACTGTTCGGGCGCGGTGATCGATGCGGCGCGCTCGCGCAGCCTGCGCATCATCGCGGTCGGGCGCAACGCCGATGCAGGCGATGGCATCAAGCTCCTCGATGCCGCCATCGAAGGCTTTGCCCAGCGGCTTACGATCGAGCACCGCGGGCGCAAGCACGCGATCCGGCTGCCGCTGGTCGGCGAATTCCAGATCGAGAACGCGCTGGTCGCGGCCGGGCTTGCGATCGGCACCGGCAGCGCCGCCGCCGACGTGTTCGGCTGCCTCGAACATCTCGAAGGCGCCAAGGGCCGGCTGGAATTCGTCGGCGAGCACAACGGCGCGCCGATCTTCGTCGACTACGCCCACAAGCCCGACGCGCTCGCCAAGGCGCTGCAGGCGCTGCGGCCCTATGCCAAGCGCAAGCTCGTCGTGATCTTCGGCGCCGGCGGCGACCGTGACGCCGGCAAGCGTCCGATCATGGGCGCGATCGCGGCCGAGAATGCCGATCAGGTCATTGTCACCGACGACAATCCGCGCAGCGAGAAGCCGGAGGCGATCCGCGCCGCGATCATGGCGACGGCGAAGGGCGCGCGCGAGATCGGCGACCGCGCCGCGGCGATCCGCGCCGGAATTGCCGGCCTCGCGCCGGGCGATGCGCTGGTCGTTGCCGGCAAGGGCCACGAGGTCGGGCAGATCGTCGGCAACACGACGCTGCCGTTCAGCGATCATGAAGCGGTCGCCAGTGCACTGGCTGCGGAGGGCGCATGAGCACGATGTTGTGGACCTCGGATGCGATGGCGACGGCGATGCGCGCCGCCACGCAAGGCGCGCTGCCGGACGGCGTCAGCGGTCTCTCGATCGACAGCCGCACCATTGCAAAGGGCGAGGCGTATTTCGCGATCAAGGGCGACGTCCATGACGGCCATGCCTTCGTCGAGGCGGCGCTGAAGGCCGGCGCCGGGCTCGCGGTGGTCGAGACCGCGCAACGGGCAAAGTTTCCCGCTGATGCGCCGCTGCTGGTGGTCGACGACGTGCTCGCCGCTCTCGTCGAGCTCGCCCATGCCTCGCGCGCGCGGCTCAACGCGCAGATCATCGCGGTGACCGGCTCGGTCGGCAAGACCTCGACGAAAGAGGCGCTGCGCCGCGTGCTGTCGGCGCAGGGCGAGACCCATGCGTCGGTGGCGTCGTTCAACAATCATTGGGGTGTGCCGCTGTCGCTGGCGCGTTGCCCGGCCAGCACGCGCTTTGCGGTGTTCGAGATCGGCATGAACCATGCCGGCGAGATCACGCCACTGGTGAAGATGGTGCGCCCGCACGTCGCAATCATCACCACGATCGAGCCGGTGCATCTGGAATTCTTCGCCGGCATCGAGGCGATCGCCGACGCCAAGGCGGAGATCTTCGCAGGGCTCGAGCCCGATGGCGCGGTCGTGCTCAACCGCGACAACGGACAATTCGCGCGGCTGCAGAAGCAGGCAAAGCAGGCCGGCATCTCGCGCATCGTCTCGTTCGGCGCCGACAAGCGCGCCGAGGCGCGGCTGCTCGACCTGTCGCTGCACGCGACCTGCTCGGCGGTGCATGCGGATATTCTGGATCACGACATCACCTACAAGATCGGCATGCCCGGCCGGCACATGGCGATGAACTCGCTCGCGGTGCTCGCCGGCGCTTCGCTGCTCGGCGCCGATATCGCGCGCGCGGCGCTGTCGCTGTCGCAGCTCGAGGCGCCGACCGGCCGCGGCTTCCGTCGTACCCTCGAGGTCGGCCATGGCGAGGCGATGCTGATCGACGAGAGCTACAACGCCAACCCGGCCTCGATGGGGGCCGCGCTCAACGTGCTCGGCCAGGCCCAGACCGGGCCGCATGGCCGGCGCATCGCCGTGCTCGGCGACATGCTCGAACTCGGGCCGACCGGGCCCGATTTGCACCGCAGCCTCAACGAGGCCGTGACCGCCAACCGCATCGACCTCGTATATTGTTGTGGTCCGCTGATGCGGAATCTGTGGGATGCCCTTTCCACCGGCAAGCGGGGAGGCTATGCCGAGAGCTCGGCGGCGCTCGAAGCGCAGGCGGTCGCCGCGGTCCGTGCCGGTGACGTGATCATGGTGAAGGGCTCGCTGGGATCGAAGATGAAGCTCATTGTCAGCGCGCTGGAAAAACGCTTCCCCGACAAGGCCGCGCACGAAGAAGCGGTATAGGACTCCTCGAATGTTCTACTGGTTGATCGAACTGTCCAACACCGTTCCGGGGTTTGGGGCATTCCGCAGCGCGCTGAACGTGTTCCGCTACATCACGTTCCGCACCGGCGGTGCGATGGTGACCGGCGCGCTGTTCGTATTCCTGTTCGGGCCCTGGATCATCGATCATCTGCGGTTGCGGCAGGGCAAGGGCCAGCCGATCCGGACCGATGGTCCGCAGTCGCATCTGATCTCGAAGAAGGGCACGCCCACCATGGGCGGGCTGATGATCCTGTCCGGGCTCGTGGTTTCGACGCTGCTCTGGGCCAACCCGCTCAATCCCTATGTCTGGATCGTGCTGGCGGTGACGCTCGGCTTCGGCTTCGTCGGGTTCTATGACGACTATTTGAAGGTCACAAAGCAGTCACACTCTGGCTTCGCTGGCAAGCTGCGGCTGCTGATCGAAGCGGCGATCGGGCTCGCCGCCACCTACGCGCTGGTCCGGCTCGGCCGCGACGTGTCGTCGACCTCGCTCGTGATTCCGTTCTTCAAGGACCTCGTGATCAATTTCGGCTGGTTCTTCGTGATCTTCGGCGCCTTCGTGATGGTCGGCGCCGGCAATGCGGTCAATCTCACCGACGGTCTCGACGGTCTTGCGATCGTGCCCGTGATGATTGCCGCCGCGAGCTTCGGCATGATCTCGTACCTGACCGGCAACGCGGTGTTCTCGGATTACCTGCAGATCAATTACGTCGCCGGCACCGGCGAACTGGCGGTGCTCTGCGGCGCGGTGCTTGGCGCGGGCCTCGGCTTCCTCTGGTTCAACGCGCCGCCGGCCTCGATCTTCATGGGCGACACCGGCTCGTTGGCGCTCGGCGGCATGCTGGGCGCGACGGCGGTTGCGGTGAAGCACGAGATCGTGCTCGCTGTGATCGGCGGCCTGTTCGTACTGGAGGCGGTCTCGGTCATCGTCCAGGTCACCTCGTTCAAGCTCACCGGCAAGCGCGTGTTCCGGATGGCGCCGCTGCACCATCATTTCGAGCAGAAGGGCTGGACCGAACCGCAGATCGTGATCCGGTTCTGGATCATCTCGGTGATGCTGGCGCTCGCCGGCCTCTCCACCCTCAAGCTGCGCTGAGCGCCGCCATGATCCCGGTCACCTCCTTCTCCGGCAAGACGGTCGCGGTATTCGGTCTCGGCGGCTCCGGGCTCGCGAGCTGCCACGCGCTGAAGGCCGGCGGCGCCGAGGTGATCGCTGCCGACGACAATGCCGACAACGTCGTCAAGGCGGCGCAGGCCGGCTTCACCACCGCCGATCTGCGCACCGTGTCGTGGGCGAATTTCGCCGCGCTGATCCTGACCCCCGGCGCGCCGCTGACCCATCCGGCGCCGCATTGGAGCGTGCTGAAGGCGCGCGAGGCGGGCTGCGAGGTGATCGGCGACGTCGAACTGTTCTGCCGCGAGCGCCGCCGTCACGCGCCGAACGCGCCTTTCGTCGCCATCACCGGCACCAACGGCAAGTCGACCACCACCGCGCTGATCGCGCATCTGATTGATGTCGCCGGCTACGATACCCAGATGGGCGGCAATATCGGCACCGCGATCCTGTCGCTGGAGCCGCCGCGCATGGGGCGTGTCCACGTGATCGAGATGTCGTCCTACCAGATCGACCTCGCACCGTCGCTCGATCCGTCGGTCGGCATCCTGATCAACATCAGCGAGGATCACATCGATCGCCACGGCACGCTCGAGCATTACGCTGCGGTCAAGGAGCGGCTGGTCGCCGGCGTGCAGGCCGGCGGCACCGCGATAACAGGCGTCGACGACATCTGGTGCCGCAACATCGCCGACCGGCTCGATCGCGCCGGCAAGCGCGTGGTGCGCATCTCGGTGAAGAACCCGCTGCCCGACGGCCTCTATGTCGAGCACGAGACCATCGTGCGTGCCTCCGGCGCGGCGCGCAGCGAGATCGCGCGGCTAGGGGGCATCGGCTCGCTGCGCGGCCTGCACAATGCGCAGAACGCCGCCTGCGCCTCGGCCTGCGCGCTGGCGATGGGGATCGCGACCGACGTCTTGCAGAACGGCCTGCGCAGCTTCCCGGGTCTCGCCCATCGCATGGAGCAGGTCGGCCGCCGCGGCAACGTGCTGTTCGTCAACGACTCCAAGGGCACCAACGCGGATGCGGCCGCGCATGCGCTATCCTCGTTCGCCGACATCTACTGGATCGCCGGCGGCAAGCCGAAGGCCGGCGGCATCACCAGCCTGACCGGCTACTTCCCGCGCATCCGCAAGGCCTATCTGATCGGCGAGGCGGCGGCCGAATTCTCCGGCACGCTCGGCGAGCGCGTCCCGCACGACATGTCCGGCACGCTCGACGTCGCGATCGCCAGCGCCGCGCGCGATGCCGAGGCGTCGGGGCTCGCGGAGGCCGTCGTGCTGCTGTCGCCGGCCTGCGCCTCGTTCGACCAGTACCGCAATTTCGAAATCCGCGGCACGGCGTTTCGCGACATCGTCCAGGCACTGCCCGGCGTCAAGCCGGTCGTGTGACGTCACGTCGTAGAATCGCAGGATGGGTAGAGCGCGGCGAAACCCATCGCACCTGTTGCATAATCGACACGACGGGCAACTCAGCAAAAACCTGTCAATTCCCGCGCGCAAAAGTATTTCGCTTTATCAGAAGCGCAACTCAATGCTATAGATCGTGCCAAACACTCGGTGTCGTCCCTGCGAAAGCAGGGACCCATAACCACCGACGCTGATCGTTGCGCGATGTTGGAACGACGAGTCGCTTCAACAACATCCGCCGCGGAGTATGGGTCCCTGCTTTCGCAGGGACGACGCGTGGAATGAGCCGTGGGCTATCATTCTCTCCGGTGTCATGCCGCGCCCATGCTGGCATCCAGACAGCTGTGCTTGAGGCGCCGCTCCACCTCCCTCAAAAGTTACCCATCCCGTTAACCCCTTGGAAACCATCCTGCGCCACGAATGGACGTTATCTCTGCCATCTGGGGACGCCCATGCTCGCCCGTGACCAACGCACCCCGTTCTCGGACTGGTGGTGGACCGTCGACAAGCTGCTGCTTGTCGCGATCGCCGCGTTGATGCTGGCCGGCGTCATCCTGTCGCTGGCGGCGAGTCCGCCGGTGGCGACCCGGATCGGGCTCGATCCGTTCCACTTCTTCAACCGCCACGTCATGTTCCTGGTGCCGTCGCTGATGGTGCTGATCGGCGTCTCGTTCATGACGCCGCGGCAGATCCGGCGCACCGCGCTGATCGTGTTCGCGGTCTCGATCGCGCTGATCGTGCTGACGCTGCTGATCGGACCCGAGGTCAAGGGCTCGCGGCGCTGGATCACGCTGCTCGGCGTCAACATCCAGGCCTCCGAAGCCGCAAAACCCTCCTTCGTCATCGTCGCGGCCTGGCTGTTCGCGGAATCGACCAAGCGGCCGGAGATGCCGGCGACCTCGATGGCGCTGGTGCTGTTGCTGACGCTGGTCACGCTCCTGGTGATGGAGCCCGACTTCGGTCAGACCATGCTGATCCTCACCGTGTGGGGCGCGCTGTTCTTCATCGCGGGCATGCGGATGATCTGGGTGTTCGGGCTCGCCGGCGCGGCGGGCGCGGGCCTGTTCGGCGCCTACCTGCTGGTGCCGCACGTCGCCGGCCGCATCAAGCGCTTCATGAATCCCGCCTCCGGCGACACCTTCCAGGTCGACACCGCGATGGAGGCGTTCTGGAACGGCGGCTGGTTCGGCTTGGGGCCGGGCGAGGGCATCGCCAAGCGCAGCCTGCCGGACAGCCACACCGACTTTGTGTTCGCGGTCGCGGCGGAAGAGTTCGGCATCATCCTCTGCTTGATGCTGGTCGCGCTGTTCGGTTTCATCGTGATCCGCACGCTGACCCGCGCCTATGCCACCGAGGATATGTTCTCGCGCTTCGCAGCCTCGGGGCTTGCGATCCTGTTCGGCGTGCAGGCGACGATCAATATGGCGGTCAATCTGCAACTGATCCCGGCCAAGGGCATGACGCTGCCGTTCATCTCCTATGGCGGCTCCTCGTTCGTGTCGCTCGCCTATGGCGTCGGCATGATGCTGGCGCTGACGCGGCAGCGACCGCGCACCGAGATCGAATCGATGGAAGGCGCCAGCGCTCAGCGCGCCTACGCGTAGGTGACTGTGACGGTCGTGTCGGTTATCTGGAAGCCATGGACAACGCGCCCCTGATTCTGCTGGCGGCCGGTGGCACCGGCGGCCATCTGTTCCCGGCCGAAGCGCTCGCCGTGGAATTGATCAGGCGTGGCCTGCGCGTCCGGCTCGCCACCGACGGCCGCGCGCTGCGCTATTCCGGCCTGTTCGGCCGGGAGAGCATCGACCTCGTGCCGAGCGCGACCGTGCGCAGCCGCAACCCGATCTCGCTGGCGCGGACCGCGCTGATGCTCGGCTACGGCACGCTGGTCGCTGCCAATCTGGTGCGGCGGCTGAAGCCCGCGGCCGTGGTCGGCTTCGGCGGTTACCCGACCTTGCCGCCGTTGATGGCGGCTCGGCTGCTCGGCGTGCCCGGCATCATCCATGACGCCAATGCGGTGCTCGGCCGTGCCAATCGTTTCCTCTCCGGCCGCGTCAACGCGATCGCGACCTCGCTGCCCGGCGTGCTCGATCGCGATCCCGCGCTCGCGGGCAAGGCAACCACGGTCGGCACGCCGATGCGGCCGGCGATCCTTGCGGCTGCGGCAGTGAAGTACACGCCGCCCGAGGCGAACGGGCCGCTGCGCCTGCTCGTCGTCGGCGGCAGCCAGGGCGCGCGGGTGATGAGCGATATCGTGCCGCCGGCGATCGAGCAGCTCGCGCCCGCGCTGTGGAGCCGTCTGATCATCACCCAGCAGGTGCGCGAAGAGGACATGAATCGGGTGCGCGAGGTCTATGATCGGCTCGAGATCAACGCCGAGCTCGCGCCGTTCTTCGCCGACCTGCCGGCGCGCCTCGCCTCGAGCCAGCTCGTGATCTCGCGTTCCGGCGCCGGCACGGTCGCCGAGCTCGCCGCGATCGGCCGGCCCTCGATCCTGGTGCCGCTGCCGGGCGCGATCGATCAGGACCAGTTCGCCAATGCCGGTGTGCTGTCGCAGGCGAGCGGCGCGCTGCGCATCGCGCAGAGCGACTTCACGCCGGAGCGGCTGGCCGCCGACATTTCGGCCTTCGCCGCCGAGCCCGCGAAGCTGGCCGCGATGGCGGCGTCGGCGCGCGGCGTCGGCCGGCTCGATGCCGCCGAACGGCTCGCCGATCTGGTTGCGAAAGTGGCCGGGATTTGATGCGCCAATCCGGCAGGACGCCGGGGGAGACTTGATCATGACGGGGCTCTTGATTCATTCCGTCTCGGAATTCTCGGAGCTGATCCTGGAGGCGCTGCGGCTGGCGGACGCGCTGGATATCGTCGAGATCGGCGCCGAGTATGGCGGCATGTCGGCGCTGCTCGCCGATCACTGCCGGGCGCGCGGCGGTCGGCTCACCAGCGTCGATCCCGCGCCGAAGCGTGAATTCATCGATTGGGTGAGCGGCAATCCGGATGTGCGTCACGTCGCGAAGCCCAGCCTCGAGGCGTTCGGCGAACTTGATGCCGCCGATGCCTGGATCGTCGACGGCGACCACAACTGGTACACCGTCTATCACGAGCTGCGTCAGATCAATGCGATCAGCCGTCGCGCCGGCAAGCCGGTTCTGGTCTTCCTGCACGATGTTGGCTGGCCCTGCGGGCGGCGCGACATGTATTACGCGCCCGAGCAGATTCCGGCCGCGTATCGCCATCCGCACAGTTACGATGCCGGCGCCACGCTGGATCGCCCGGCGCTGGTCGAAGGCCGTGGATTTCGCGGCGCGGGCCTCGCCGCATTCGCCAACATTGCCGGCGGCGCGCGCAACGGTGTGATGACCGCGATCGATGACTTCCTGGCTGAAGAACTCGCGCAGGGCAGGGAGTTCGGCTTCGCCGAGATCCCCGCCGTGTTCGGCTTGGGGGTGCTGTTCGACATGGACGCCGCCTGGAGCGCGCAGCTTGCCGAGCTCGTGCTGCCCTATCACCAGAACAAGCTGCTGCGCGCGCTCGAGACCAACCGGCTGCGCAATTACCTTCGCGTCGTCGAGATGCAGGACGAGTTCGCGGCGCGCGCTGTGCGGCAGGGAGCGGCGTAGCCGCCGGGCCGCCATGGAGATGTCCGTGATGTCAGATCGCAACCGCCGGCCGGTAGCTGACAACGGCGACATTTCCACGGCCGCGGGGTGGAAAAAGCCCTTGTCACGCATGGGAAAAGCGGGGCATCCAGTAGTCCGCGCCGTCGCCATGACGCGCATAGAGAAGCCAAATCGTCCGCTCCGCAGCGAAGTTTGCACAGGGCGGATGATGATGTCAGGAACTGGATCATGAGACTGCCGCGCGAGATCGGACCCATTCACTTCGTCGGGATCGGCGGCATCGGCATGAGCGGCATCGCCGAGGTGCTGATCAATCTCGGCTACACCGTGCAGGGTTCCGATGCTTCGGACAATTACAACCTCGACCGGTTGCGCAAGAAGGGCGCCAAGGTCTCGGTCGGCCATACCGCCGAGAATGTCGACGGCGCTGATGTCGTCGTGGTCTCGACTGCGATCAAGCGCGACAATCCCGAACTGATGGCGGCGCGCGCGCGGCGCATTCCGGTGGTGCGGCGCGCCGAGATGCTGGCGGAACTGATGCGGCTGAGGAGCTGCGTCGCGATCGCCGGCACCCATGGCAAGACCACCACAACGACGATGGTGGCGACCCTGCTCGACGCCGGTGGACTCGATCCGACCGTGATCAATGGCGGCATCATCAATGCCTACGGCTCCAACGCGCGGCTCGGGGCCGGCGACTGGATGGTGGTCGAGGCGGACGAGAGCGACGGCACCTTCCTGAAGCTGCCGTCCGATGTCGTCATCGTCACCAATATCGACCCCGAGCATCTCGATCACTTCAAGACCTTCGAGGCGATCCAGGACGCGTTCCGCAATTTCGTCGAGAACGTCCCGTTCTACGGCTTTGCCGTGATGTGCACCGATCATCCAGTCGTGCAGACACTCGTCGGCAAGATCGAAGACCGCCGCATCATCACCTACGGCCAGAACCCGCAGGCCGATGCGCAGCTCAAGGATCTGACGCCGATAGGCGGCGGCTCGAAATTCTCGGTCGCGATCCGCGATCGCAAATCCGGCACGGTCCATGAGATCGCCGATATCATGCTGCCGATGCCGGGGCGCCACAACGCATCGAATGCGACGGCGGCGATCGCGGTCGCGCACGAGCTCGGCGTGTCCGACGAGGTCATCCGCCAGGCCATGGCCGGCTTCGGCGGCGTCAAGCGGCGCTTCACCAAAACCGGCGAGACCAACGGCATCACCGTGATCGACGACTACGGTCATCATCCGGTCGAGATCGCAGCGGTGCTGAAGGCGGCGCGGGAATCCGTCAACGGCAAGATCGTCGCCGTGGTGCAGCCGCATCGCTACACCCGCCTGCAATCGCTGTTCGAGGAGTTCTGCACCTGCTTCAACGATGCCGATGCGGTCGTCGTCGCCGAGGTCTATCCGGCGGGCGAGGCGCCGATCGCCGGCATCGACCGCGACCATTTCGCCGCCGGCCTGCGCGCCCACGGCCATCGCAACGTTGTCCCACTGCCTAACGCGGGCGAGCTCGCGAAGATCGTGCACGGTCTTGCCAAGCCCGGTGACCTCGTCGTCTGCCTCGGCGCCGGCAACATCACGCAATGGGCCTACGCGCTGCCCGACGAATTGAAGGCGCTGGGGTGATGATGGCCTCGTATCCATCCACGTCATGGCCGGGCTTGTCCCGGCCATCCACGTCTTCACTGAACTATCGTGTCGTACAGGTCGTCCCAGTTCGGGTTCGCTGCGATGATCTTGCGGATCTTCCAAGCGCGCGGCCAATGCTTGATGGTGTGTTCGCGCTGGATGGCTGTACGGATGTCGTCAAAGTGCTCAAAGTAGACGAGTCGCTTCAGTCCGTATCGCTTGGTGAAGCCATCGACGAAGCCGGAACGGTGCTCGAATATCCGGCGGACGAGATCGCTCGTTACCCCGACGTAGAGCACGCCGTTCGGACGGTTGGTCAGAAAATAGACGTATCCCCCTGCCATGTGGAGATACTGCAAGACGTGGATGGCCGGGACAAGCCCGGCCATGACGGATGGAGAGGTCACCCATGACCTTTCCCGACATCACGCCGGACCTGAAAGCCGCGATGCCGGAGCTGCGCGGGCGGCTGCTGGCGAACCAGTCGCTGGCGGAGCTGACGTGGTTTCGCGTCGGCGGGCCGGCGCAGGTGTTGTTCACGCCGGCAGATGAAGATGACCTCGCCTATTTCCTGACGCGCCTGCCGCCGGGGCTGCCGGTCTATGTCGTTGGCGTCGGCTCCAATCTGATCGTGCGCGATGGCGGCATGCCCGGCGTCGTGATCCGGCTCGCGCCGCGCGCCTTCGGAGAGACCAGCGCGGCCGGCGATGTCGTCACCGCTGGTGCTGCGGCGCTCGACAAGCGCGTCGCCGAGACGGCTGCGGCCGCCAATATCGGCGGCATGGAATTCTTCTTCGGCATTCCCGGCACGGTCGGCGGCGCGCTGCGCATGAATGCCGGCGCCAATGGCGGCGAGACCAAGGACGTGCTGATCGAGGCCACCGGCATCGGCCGCGACGGAACGAAGCATACGTTCGGTAATGCCGACATGAAGTTCATCTATCGCAACAGCGGCGTCGATCCGTCCATCGTGTTCACCTCGGCGCGCTTCCGCGGCAGGATCACCGATACTGAGGTGATCCGGGCCCGCATGAACGAGGTGCAGACCCATCGCGAGACCGCGCAACCGATCCGCGAGAAGACCGGCGGCTCGACCTTCAAGAATCCGCCTGGCAACAGCGCCTGGAAGCTGATCGACGCCGCCGGCTGCCGCGGCCTCAAGGTCGGCGGCGCGCAGGTGTCGGAGATGCACTGCAATTTCCTGATCAACACCGGCAACGCCACCGGGCATGACATCGAGACGCTCGGCGAGACGGTGCGCGAACGGGTCAAGCAAAGCAGCGGAATTGAGCTACACTGGGAAATCAAGCGGATCGGGAAAAGCTGATGCAGGTGACCATTCTGTTCGGCGGCACCAACAAGGAGCGGCTGGTCTCGGTGGCGAGCACGCAGGCGCTGCACCGTGCGCTGCCCGACGCGGACCTCTGGTTCTGGGATGTCGACGACACCGTGCACGCGGTGACGTCGGAAAAACTGCTCGGCCACACGCGTCCGTTCGAGGTCGACTTCAAACCCGACGGTCGCGGCATCGCGCTCGATCAGGCGCTCGACAAGGCAAGCGCCGAGCAGCGTGTGCTGGTGTTCGGTTTGCATGGCGGCCGCGCCGAGAATGGCGAATTGCAGGCGATGTGCGAGCTGCGTGGTGTCGCGTTCACCGGCTCCGGCTCAGCGTCGTCGCATCTGGCGTTCGACAAGCCGTCAGCGAAGCGTTTCGCCGCGATCGCAGGTCTCAACGCGCCGCAGGGCATCACAGTCGAGCAGATCGATGACGCCTTCGCGAAACACGGCAGACTGATTGCAAAGCCCGCCAAGGACGGATCGAGCTACGGGCTGATCTTCGTCAACGCGAAGCAGGACCTTGTCGCGGTCCGCAATGCCGCGAAGCATGAAGAATATCTGATCGAGCCGTTCGTGTCGGGCGTGGAGGCGACCTGCGGCGTGCTCGAGCAGTCCGACGGCTCCGTGTTCGCGCTGCCGCCGATCGAGATCGTGCCGGGGGAGGGAACCTTCGACTACACAGCCAAATACCTGCTGAAGTCGACCCAGGAGATCTGTCCTGGCCGTTTCGCGCCCGAGGTCAGCGCCGCGATCATGGACCATGCGCTGCGGGCGCACCGCGCGTTGTCCTGTACCGGCTACTCGCGCAGCGATTTCATCGTCTCGGCCAATGGCCCGGTCTACCTCGAGACCAACACCCTGCCGGGGCTCACCGCGGCATCACTGTACCCTAAGGCCTTGAAAGCACAGGGTATCGCCTTTGCCGACTTCCTCAACGACCAGATCGAGCTCGCCCGCCGCCGCGTCCGAGGTTAATGCCCGGCCGGGCGGGAACCCGCCTGGTCGGCCGGATGGAACCCGGGTGCTGTTGCTAAAATGCTAACGAGTTCGCGGCAAAGTACTCAGAGCGTTGATCAAAACACGCTCCAGGCCGAAGTCGTTTACCGTTTGTTTACCAGGAAGCCCGAAGGTTAACGCTGGCGGCGCATGTAGCGCTTGGCTGCCGGGGCGTGAGCTGTCGCGGATTACCGCTTCGAGGATCGCAACCAGGGAACAGGGGGCCACTCTAATCCCACCGGTCTAGCCGAGACGTGACTTGTGCCGGGACCCGCGGGGTTTGCGGGCACAACATGTGACGAGCTCGTGCAATGGATGGTGCAGGACGCCTCACCCGATCGCTGCGATCGCTGGGGCCTCAAGCTGACCTGAGAGCAGCCGCTATTGGAGCGGCGGTGCTGCTGCGCGAATATGTCGGCGCCCATCTCGCGCGGCGCAGGCGGCGCCCCGCCAGGCGGCCGCAAGTCATCATCGATCGCAAGCCGCCGAACCGCTACATCCTGATGGTCGAGCGCTATCTGCCGCGCCGCATCGGGCTGGTCGCGACGCTCGCGATCCTGTTCGGCAGCCTTGGCCTCGGCATCGTCAAGGGCGGCCATGTCGAGGAATTCACCACCGCGCTCAGCGACACCCGCAACGCGCTCGCCAACACCGCCGGCTTCCGCATCACCACCGTCGGCATCAACGGCCGCAAGCAGCTGAGCCAGGACGAGGTGCTCGCGATCGGCGGCGTCAATGGCCGCTCCTCGCTGCTGTTCCTCGACGCCGACACCGTGCGCGCCAAGCTGAAGGCCAATCCCTGGATCGCGGATGCCACGATCCTGAAGCTCTATCCGGGCCGGCTGCAGATCGACATCGTCGAGCGCACCGCCTTCGCGCTGTGGCAGCAGAACGGCCGCCTGTCGGTGATCGCTTCCGACGGCGCGGTGCTCGAGCCCTACGTCTCGCGCCGCTTCCTCAATCTGCCGCTCGTGGTCGGCAAAGGCGCCGACGTCAGAGCCCACGACTTCCTGGCGCTGCTCGACCGTTACCCGCAGGTGCGCTCGGTGACCAAGGCCGCGATCTTCGTCGGCGAGCGGCGCTGGAACCTGCGCCTCAAGGACGGTCTCGACGTCCGCCTGCCGGAGAACGACATCGGCAACGCGCTCGCTGCGCTCTCCAGGCTCGACAAGGATGAGAAGCTGTTCTCGCGCGACATTGTCGCCGTCGACATGCGCCTGCCCGATCGGCTGATCGTGCAATTGTCCGAGGACGCCGGCAAGGCGCGCGACGAACTGTTCAAGGACAAGAAGTCCAAGAAGAAGGCCGGTGACTCCGCATGACCGGCCTCGATCGCAATTTGACCCCGAAGACCCGCCCGATGCAGAAGCGCACCGCGATGGTGGCTTCGCTCGATGTCGGCTCCAGCAAGATCGCCTGCATGATCGCGCGGCTCAGGCCGTCGCCGCCGAACGAGGCGCTGCGCGGACGCACCCACGCGGTCGAATTGATCGGCTACAGCCAGATCCAGTCGCGCGGCGTCAAGGCCGGCTCCGTCGTCGATCTCGCCGAATGCGAGAAGGCGGTGCGCCACGCGGTGGCGCTGGCCGAACGCATGGCCAAGGTCCGTGTCGAATCCGTCCTGCTGTCGGTCTCCGGCGGCCGGCAGCATGGCCAGCTGGTCGAAGCCGCGGCCGATATCCGCGGCGGCTCGGTCACCTCGGACGATATCAGCCGCGTCACGTCCGCCGGCATGCGCCACGCCGCCGGCGCGGGCCGCACCGTGCTGCACGCGCTGCCGGTCGGCTACGCGCTCGACGGCGTCAAGGGCATCCGCGATCCCAGAGGCATGGTGGCGCGACAGTTCGGCGTCGACATGAATGTGGTGACGTCGGACGCGACGGTCGCCAAGAACCTGATGCTGGTGGTCGAGCGCTGCCATCTCAACGTCGAAGCCATGGCGTCGAGCCCCTATGTCGCGGGTCTATCGGTTCTGACCGATGACGAAGCCGATCTCGGCGCTGCCGTCGTCGAGATGGGCGCGGGATCGACCACGATCGCGACATACTCCGGCGGACGTCTCGTGCACGCATCCGGATTTGCGCTCGGCGGGCAACACATCACGATGGATCTTGCGCGCGGCATCGGCGCGTGCATTGCGGATGCCGAGCGAATCAAGACCTTATACGGCACGGTGCTGACCGGCGGTTCGGACTCGCGCGAGCTGATGTCCGTTCCCACCGCAGGCGATGATCGGGAGACACCGCAAATCGTGTCCCGCGCCACGATTGCGAACATTGTCCGGCATCGCGCCGAGGAGATTTTCGAAATGGTCCGTGACCGGCTCGCGGATTCCCCCTTTGCGGCGGAGCCGAGGGCGCGCGTCGTGTTGAGCGGCGGCGCCTCGCAGCTCACCGGCACCGTCGAGCTTGCGACCCGCATCCTGAACCGTCAGGTCCGCATCGGCCGTCCGCTCGGCTTCGGCCGGCTGCCGAACGAGGCGAAGGGCGCCTCGTTCTCGGTGCCGACGGGCCTCCTGGTCTATCCGCAATACGCACATCTTGAACATGTCGAACCGCGGCGCACGCGGCAGCTCAGGACAGGGACAGACGGTTACTTCGGAAAGGTCGGACGATGGCTTCGCGAGGGCTTCTGATGACCGCACCCCGGCTCACAGCATTTTCACCAGCTCCGGCGGCCAGCGGCCGGGACGAACCAACGCGCGCATAATCGAGAGAGGCAACCATGGCACTCAATCTGACACCCCCTGACATCAGCGAGCTGAAACCGCGGATCACCGTCTTCGGCGTCGGCGGCGCGGGTGGTAATGCCGTCAACAACATGATCACCGCCGGGTTGCAGGGCGTCGACTTCGTCGTCGCCAACACCGACGCGCAGGCGCTGACCATGTCGAAGGCGCAGCGCATCGTGCAGATGGGCACCCAGGTCACCCAGGGCCTCGGCGCCGGTTCGCAGCCCGACGTCGGCGCTGCGGCCGCGCAGGAGGTCATGGACGAGCTGCGCGATCACCTCACCGGCGCCAACATGGTGTTCGTCACCGCCGGCATGGGCGGCGGCACCGGCACCGGTGCTGCACCCGTGATCGCCAAGGCCGCTCGCGAGATGGGAATCCTCACCGTCGGCGTGGTGACCAAGCCGTTCCACTTCGAAGGTCAGCGCCGCATGCGCACCGCCGAGCACGGCATTGCCGAGCTGCACAAGGTGGTCGACACGCTGCTGATCATCCCGAACCAGAACCTGTTCCGGGTCGCCAACGAGAAGACCACCTTCGCCGACGCCTTCGCGATGGCCGACCAGGTGCTCTACTCGGGCGTCGCCTGCATCACCGACCTGATGGTCAAGGAAGGCCTGATCAACCTCGACTTCGCCGACGTCCGCGCCGTGATGCGTGAAATGGGCAAGGCGATGATGGGCACCGGCGAAGCCACCGGCGAGAAGCGCGCGCTGACCGCCGCGGAAGCCGCGATCGCCAACCCGCTGATCGACGACAGCTCGATGAAGGGCGCCCGCGGCCTCCTGATCTCGATCACGGGCGGCAAGGACCTGACCCTGTTCGAGGTCGACGAAGCCGCCACCCGCATCCGCGAAGAGGTCGACGCCGACGCCAACATCATCGTCGGCGCCACCTTCGACGAATCGCTCGACGGCGTCATTCGCGTCTCGGTGGTCGCAACCGGTATCGAGCAGGCCGCCATCGCCTCCCGCGCCCAGGCTCCTGCCGCGCAGCAGTCGGGCGGTTCGCCGGAGAGCCGGCTGGCCGATCTGACCGCACGCCTGCGTGCCGACAATCAGCGCATGGCCGAGCGTGCCCAGAAGATGGAACCGCCGACCGGCGTGACGGTCGCGCCGATTGCGGCTCCGCCCGCCGTGCCCCAGGGACGTCCCGCCGTCGAGCGCGCTGCGCTCGCGGCGATCGCCGCCGCGGTTGCTCCCGACAGCGCGCCGGCTGCCCAGGCGCCGATGCAGCCGGCCTCGTACGGTGACGTCACCGTGCGGCCGATTGCCCAGAAGCCCTCGCTGTTCCCGGACCACGAGGCCGCCCGGGCCGAGCAGCATGAGCCGATGCCGCCCGAGACCTTCATCCCGCAGGCGGCGGAACGGTCGCCGGTCCGTGCTCCGCGGATGCCGAAGTTCGAGGATCTGCCGATGCCGGCGCAGGCCGAAATCCGCCAGGCCAGCGGTGACGGCGAGGTGGAGCACCCACAGAAGACCCGGCTGTCGCTGCTGCAGCGGCTGGCCAATGTCGGCCTCGGCCGCCGCGACGAAGAGACCGAGCCGCCGATCGCGGCCCGCGCCTCCGGCCCGGCCATGCCGACGATGCCGCCGCTGCCCGAGCGCAAGCCGGCCCGCAGCGTCGCCCAGCAGATTTCGGCGAACGAATCGCCGGTATCCGAATATGCAAAGCGCCCCGCGCCGCAGGGGCTGGACGCTCATGGCCGCCAAGCACCTGTTGCCCCGGCGCCACAGGGCGACGACCATCTTGATATCCCGGCCTTCCTGCGCCGGCAGGCAAACTGAAGTTTGTTACAAGCTTGGCGACGAAGAAGGCCTCGGCGGGGAACCGCCGGGGCCTTTTCCTTGTCGCGGGCGAGCGATTGCGCCGGATAAACAAGCAACTGATTTTAAATGATTAATTATTCTTTCGGTGGTCAGATGGCGCGTCGCCGAGGGCCGTTTTCGCTGCCGCAATTTGGTTAACCTTGGGCGTGAATGCGGCGGAGATGGGGTAACAATCGGTAAAGAAGCGTGAGTTGGCGCGGTTTAGGGCTGTGACTATGGTCTGCCGTGACTTGGGGAGCTCAAGCGAGTCGGCCTTGGGGAAATTTGGCCACTTGAATTGAGTGAAGTCGGGTAGTGGGCATTATCGAATGAAGTTCAGCCGTCAAACCACGCTTCGGTCGCAAGCCACCGTGACTGGCGTAGGCGTTCATTCCGGTCTTCCTGTCAGTCTCACCTTGGGACCTGCACCTGTTGATGCGGGTTTTATTTTTGTCCGCACCGGTCTCGACGGTTCCGACCGCGAAGTCGTGGCGACCGCCGATGCAGTGATCGCGACCGAGTTCGCGACGGTGCTGGGTGACCGCGAAGGGCCGCTGGTTTCCACCGCCGAGCACGTGCTCGCGGCGCTGCGCGGCATGGGCGTCGACAACGCCACCATCGAGGTCGACGGCGCCGAAGTTCCGATCATGGACGGCAGCGCTGCGGCGTTCGTCGCGGCCATCGATCAGGCCGGCATTGTGACCCAGCCCGGCGTCCGCCGCTTCATCCAGGTTTTGAAGCCGGTGCAAGTCAAGATCGGCGAATCGGTTGGCGAGCTGCGTCCGTTCGCCGGCGGGTTCCGCACTGAAGTCGAGATTGATTTCACCAACCAGGTGATTGGCCGCCAGACCTTCACCTTCGATCTGTCGCCGGAAGGTTTCCGCCGCGAGGTCGCACGGGCCCGCACGTTCGGCTGCATGAGCGACGTGGCGCGGCTGTGGGGCGCAGGCTTCGCGCTCGGCGCGTCCTTCGACAACACCGTGGTGTTCGACGAGGCCCGCCTGCTCAATGCCGAGGGCCTGCGCTACGCCGACGAATGCGCCCGCCACAAGGTGCTCGACGTGATCGGCGACTTGGCGCTGGCCGGCCTGCCGTTGCTCGGCAGCTACCGTTCGGTACGGGGCGGCCACAAGCTCAACAACGCGGTGCTGAAGGCTCTGCTCGCCGACCGCAGCGCCTGGCGGGTGGTCGAATCGGACACCGCTCGGCGGCCGCTCCGCGGCCATGTCGAAGCCGGTGCAGGCACCGTAGGCGGCCTCGTCGCCCCGGCCTACGGCCCGGACGTGTCCTGATCGCCCAAGTCCTGATCGCCTGGCCGGTCGGGTCCAATTTCCGTAATAGCCACGGCAGGCTGTGAGCTTCGCCGGGTCGCCTTATTCCCGGCGGAATGGCTCCGTATTCGGTTGGTCCACGGTCATTTTTCGGCTAAGCAGGCCTGCGGTTGCGAGTAACGGCGGCCAATGGCACTGGAAATATTGCACCCATGACCGCGGTTCATGGGTGGAGTGGGGTCGCCGTTAACCGCATCAAAGGCGTCAGGTTTTACAATTCATGTCGGCAATGCGTATGGCGCTCGAATCACGCAATTCTTCTGACGTCTCCGGCCTGACCAAGGCCGCGCGCACGCTGCGTTTTGCGGCGGGCCTGATTGTGCTGGCCATGCCGCTCAGCGGCTGCGGCACCGGCGCGCTGTGGGACAAGTTCATGGCCAAGGACGACACGTTCGTCGATGAGCCCGCGGACAAGCTCTACAATGAGGGCTTGTACATGATGAACGAGAAGAAGGACCTGAAGGCCGCCTCGAAGAAATTCGAGGAAGTCGACCGTCAGCATCCCTATTCCGACTGGGCGCGCAAGTCGCTCTTGATGTCGGCCTATTCGTTCTACCAGGCGGGCGACTACGACAGCTGCATCGGCTCTGCCACCCGCTACGTCACGCTGCATCCCGGCAGCCCGGACGCGTCCTACGCCCAGTACCTGATCGCGGCATCGCACTTCGATCAGATCCCGGACATCTCGCGCGACCAGAGCCGCACCGAGAAGGCGATCGCGGCGCTCGAAGAGGTGGTCCGCAAATATCCGACCTCGGAATACGCCACCCAGGCCAAGTCCAAGATCCAGGCTGCGCGCGACCAGCTCGCCGGCAAGGAAATGGCGGTCGGGCGCTATTACATGGGCAAGCGCGACTTCACCGCCGCGATCAACCGCTTCAAGACCGTGGTCACGCAATACCAGACCACGCGCCACGTCGAGGAGGCGCTCTACCGCCTCACCGAGGCCTACATGGCGATCGGCATCGCCGGCGAGGCGCAGACTGCGGCCGCGGTGCTCGGCCACAATTTTCCAGACAGCCGCTGGTACAAGGACGCATATAATCTAGTAAAGTCCGGCGGTCTCGAGCCGAGCGAGAATCAGGGTTCCTGGATCAGCAGGACCTTCAAGAAGATAGGTCTCGGCTAGGAATTGTCCTCGCATGCTGGCGCGTCTGTCGATCCGTGACATCGTCCTGATCGAACGGCTCGATATCGAATTTTCCCGTGGCCTCGCGGTGCTGACCGGCGAAACCGGCGCAGGCAAATCCATCCTGCTCGATGCCTTTGCGCTGGCGCTCGGCGGCCGCGGCGACGCCGGACTGGTGCGCCACGGCGCCGAACAGGGGCAGGTCACCGCCATGTTCGATGTCCCGAAGGGGCATCCGGCGGCCGGGATCCTGGCCGAGAACGGCCTCGACGACACCGGTGAGATGATCCTGCGCCGCGTGCAGCTCGCCGACGGCCGCACCCGCGCCTTCATCAACGATCAGGCGATCAGCGTGCAGACTCTGAAGGCGGTCGGCGCCACGCTGGTCGAGATCCACGGCCAGCATGACGAGCGCGCGCTGGTCGACGCCTCCACCCATCGCCAGCTGCTGGACGCCTTCGCCGGACACGAGAAGGACGTCGCGGCGCTGGAAGCGCTGTGGGATATCAGGCGGACCGCCAATGCTGATCTCGACGAGCATCGCGCCGGCATGGAGCGCGCCGCGCGCGAGGCGGACTATCTGCGCCATGCCTCGCAGGAATTGAAGACGCTGGCGCCGAAGGAAGGCGAGGAGACCGAGCTCGCGGGTCGCCGCACCACCATGATGCAAGGCGAGAAGATCGCAACCGATCTGCGCGAGGCGCAGGAGGCGATCGGCGGCTCGCATTCGCCGGTGGCGTCGCTGTCGGCCGCGGTCCGGCGGCTGGAGCGGCGCGCCGCCAATGCGCCTGCGCTGATCGAGCCTGCGGTCAAGGCGATCGATATTGCGATCAACGCGCTGGAAGAGGCCGACCAGCACCTCAACGCCGCGCTGGCGGCGACCGATTTCGATCCGGCCGAGCTGGAGCGCATCGAGGAGCGGCTGTTCGCGCTGCGCGCGGCCTCGCGTAAATATTCGACGCCGGTCGATCTGCTGGCCGCGCTGGCGGCGCAATATGCCGGCGACGTCGCGCTGATCGATGCCGGCGCCGACCAGCTGAAGAAGCTGGAAGCGACCGCTGCTGAAGCCGACAAGCGCTATGCGGCGGCTGCCGCCAAACTGTCGGCGGCGCGCACCAAGGCTGCAGAGAAGCTCAACAAGGCCGTCAACGCCGAGCTTGCGCCGCTCAAGCTCGAGCGCGCGAAGTTCATGACCCAGGTCGAGAGCAGCGCGGCCGCGACGGGGCCGCAGGGCATCGACCGTGTCGAGTTCTGGGTGCAGACCAATCCCGGCACCAAGCCGGGGCCGATGATGAAGGTCGCCTCCGGCGGCGAGCTGTCGCGCTTCCTGCTGGCGCTGAAGGTCGTGCTGGCCGATCGCGGCTCGGCGCCGACTTTGGTGTTCGACGAAATCGACACCGGCGTCGGCGGCGCGGTAGCCGATGCGATCGGCTCGCGGCTGGCGCGCCTTGCCGGCAAGGTGCAGGTGATGGCGGTGACTCACGCGCCGCAGGTCGCGGCGCGCGCCAGCCAGCATCTCCTGATCTCCAAGGACGCGCTCGACAAGGGCAAGCGGGTCGCCACCCGCGTCAACGCGCTCGCCGCCGATCACCGCCGCGAAGAGATCGCGCGCATGCTGGCCGGCGCCGAGATCACCGCGGAGGCGAGGGCGGCCGCGGAACGGCTGCTCAGGGCGGCGAGTTAGTTCGCCGATGGCCACCAAAGCCAAGAAAGCGTTGGTCGACGTCGACAAACTCACCAAGGCCCAGGCCAAGGTCGAGTTGATGCGCCTTGCGCTCGAGCTCGAAGGTCACGACAAGCGTTACTATCAGGACGACGCGCCGAGCGTCACCGATGCCGAATACGACGCGCTGCGGCAGCGTTACGATGCGATCGAGAAGCGCTTCCCTGAATTCGTCACCGCGGAATCGCCGTCGCAGAAGGTCGGCGCCGCGCCGTCGGGGCGCTTCAGGAAGGTCCGGCATTCGCTGCCGATGCTGTCGCTCGACAACGCGTTCGCGGAAGCCGACGTGGTCGATTTCGTCGGACGCATCACGCGCTTCCTCAAGTTGCCGGATGACAAGATCGATTTCTCGGCCGAGCCGAAGATCGACGGGCTCTCGATGTCGCTGCGCTATGAGGGCGGCGAGCTCGTCACCGCGGCAACCCGCGGCGATGGCGCGGAGGGTGAGGACGTCACCGCCAACATCCGCACGCTCGAGGACGTGCCGCAGAAACTGAAGGGCCGCAACGTGCCCGACATCTGCGAGGTGCGCGGCGAGGTCTACATGACCAAGAAGGCGTTCCTTGCGCTCAACGAGCGGCAGAAGGCGGCCGGCGACACCATCTTCGCCAATCCGCGCAATTCGGCGGCCGGCTCGCTGCGGCAGAAGGATCCGACCATCACCGCCTCGCGGCCGCTCGGCTTCTTCGCCTATGCCTGGGGCGAGATGAGCGCGATGCCGGAGGATACTCAAACCGACATGATCCGCTGGTTCGAGCGGTGCGGCTTCAAGACCAATCCGCTGACCAAATTGTGTCACTCGGTCGAGGAGCTGATCGCGTTCCATCGCAAGATCGAGGAGCAGCGCGCCGAGCTCGACTACGACATCGACGGCGTCGTCTACAAGGTCGATCGCATCGACTGGCAAGAGCGGCTCGGCTTCGTGTCGCGCACGCCGCGCTGGGCGATCGCGCACAAATTCCCGGCCGAGCGCGCCATGACGGTGCTGCGCGACATCGAGATCCAGGTCGGGCGCACCGGCTCATTCACGCCGGTCGGCAAGCTCGAGCCGGTCGGTGTCGGCGGCGTGATCGTGCAGAACGTCACACTGCACAATGAAGACTACATCAAGGGCATCGGCAACAAGGGCGAGGTGCTGCGCGAGGGACGCGACATCAGGATCGGCGACACCGTGGTGATCCAGCGCGCCGGCGACGTGATCCCGCAGGTCGTCGACGTCGTGATCGACAAGCGGCCGAAGAACGCGAAGGAATTCCACTTCCCGAAGAAATGCCCGTGCCCGCTGCACACCGACGTGGTGCGCGAGGAGACCGCGGCCGGCGAGGAGGGCTCGCGCGCCCGGTGTACCGGCGAGTTCGCCTGTCCGTTCCAGAAGGTCGAGCACCTCATTCTGTTCGTGTCGCGCCGTGCCTTCGATATCGACGGTCTCGGCGTGAAGCAGTTGCAATATTTTTTCGACGAGGGATGGGTCAAGGAGCCGGCTGATATCTTCACGCTGCAGAAGCGCAACGCGAAGCTGAAGCTGGAGGACATCGAAGGCTACGGCGAGACTTCGGTGCGCAATCTGTTCGCCGCAATCGACAGCCGCCGCAGGATCGGCCTGGAGCGCTTCATCTACGCGCTCGGCATGCGCCATGTCGGCGAGACAACCGCGTTGGCGCTGGCGCGCGGCTATGGCTCGTGGGACGCGTTCCACGATGCCTGCCTCAAGGTCGCCAAAGGCGACGAGGACGCGATGGCGGAGATGGATGCGCTCGATCAGATCGGCGACACCGTGATCAAGAGCATCGCGGACTATTTCGGCGAGAGCCACAATCGCGGCATCGTCGAGCGGCTGACCGGGGAGCTCGACGAGATCATCGATGCCGAGAAGCCGAAGAGCAATTCGGCGGTGGCCGGCAAGACCGTGGTGTTCACCGGATCGCTCGAAAAGATGACACGTGATGAGGCCAAGGCGACGGCCGAGCGGCTGGGCGCCAAGGCAGCCGGCTCGGTGTCGAAGAAAACCGACTATGTCGTCGCGGGGCCGGGCGCCGGCTCGAAGCTTGCCGAAGCGCAGAAGCACGGCGTCCAGGTGCTGACCGAGGACGAGTGGCTGAAGCTGATCGGGGAGTAGGGGCGCAGCTGCGCCGCGTTCTCCACTGTCGTCCTCCGCGAAAGCGGGGACCCAGTATTCCAGAGACAGCCATTGTTGAGCCGATGGGCCGCGGCGTACTGGATCCCCGCATGCGCGGGGATGACGATGGGAGGGTGCGGCGCGACCGCCGATCTCACATCATCCCCTGCTCATCCTCCTCGGCCTGCGCGATCAGCTCCTCGCTCACCACCACCTGCCGCCGCGGCACGACGAAGATCATGGTGCAGGCGCAGGCGATCGAGATCGCGAAGATCGCCGCGGTCAGCGGCAGCGTCGTGGTGGAGTGGCCGCCGAGATAGGCGCCGAATTGCGAGATCAGCGCGCCGATGCCCTGCTGCAGGAACCCCATGGCGCCCGAGGCGGTGCCGGCGGCTTCGGGCCGGATGCTGATGGCGCCGGCGGCGGAATTGGCCATCACGAAGGCGTTGGCGATCATCACGATCATCTGGGTGCCGAACAGCCAGAGCGGGGCCTGGTTTACTCCAGTAAAACTCCAGACCAGGTTCAGCAGGCTGCCGCCGACCTGCAGCGCGAGGCCGAACCAGATCAGTTTCTCCAGCGAGTGCCGCGGCGCAAAGCGCACGCACAGGAGATTGCCGACGAAGTAGCCGAACCCCGTCATTGCGAACCACGCGCCATACTCGGCACTGGTCCGCCCCATCTGGGTCACCACGATGTAGGGGCCGCCGCCGGCGAAGGCGAAGATGATCTGCGACGCCAGCACCTGACACAGCAGATAGCCGACGAAGGCGCGGCTCGTCATCAGCTTGCCGAGGTCGCCGCGGAAGCTGGAGCTGTCGGCGCGATCACGGCGGGTTTCCGGCAGCGCCAGCGCGATGAAGATCGTGGTGATCAGCGACGCCGCGGTGATGAGATAGAGGATCGCGCGCCAGCCGAATGTGGTCTCCAGCAGGCCGCCGGTCAGCGGGCTCACCATCTGCGCGATCATCAGCGCGGCGACGACGAGGCTGATCATGGCGCCGACCCGCTCGCGCGGATAGAGGTCGCGGATGATGGCACGGCTGATCACCATGCCGCTGGCGCCGCCGAGCGCCTGGAAGAAGCGTGCCGCGATCAGTTGCGGCAGGGTCTCGGCGAACACCGAGCCGACGCCGGCCACGACCATCAGGCCGAGGCCCGCGAGCAGCACCGGCCGGCGGCCGAACCTGTCGGACAGCGGCCCCATGATCAGCTGTGAAAGCGCGATGCCGACCATGTAGAGCGACACGGTCATCTGCGCGACCCCGATGTCGCGGCCGAATGTGGTCGCCAGCACCGGTAGCGCCGGCACCAGCATGTAGAGTGAGATCGGCGCCACGCCCGTCATCACGACGAGCATCAGCAGCATGACCTTCGATGTCGCGATGTTGTCTTTAGCCGCGCCGGGCGGCTTGCCCATCACGCCGTGCATTCAGGTCCGATCCAGCATTGTGGAAAGACTGTAGCGTGCCCGTCCGCGCGGAATACGGGCGTTTCGGCATACGCCCATGCGATTTCAGGAGACGCAGCGACGATGTTTCGTCTCGCGCAATAAGACAGCTGTCGTCAGCCGCGAATTCCGCTGTCGTCCTCCGCGAAAGCGGGGGACCCAATATTCCAGAGAGATCAGTATGAGAAGGAGAGGCCGCGGCGTACTGAATCTCCCGCTTTCGCGGGGGATGACACCGAGTGTGGAGACGACGTCGAGTGTGCGGATGCCTGGAGCGCGCCGCTACCTCAGCGCCGCCGTCGCCTCGTCCAGCCACAGCTTGGTGGCGTTGTCGTCGAGATGCGGGCGCACCACATGCGCGACGCGGGCGTGGTAGTCGTTGAGCCAGGCCAGTTCGTCCGGGCTCAGCAAGCCGACCTCGATCAGACGGTGATCGATCGGCGCCAGCGTGAGCGTCTCGAATGCATTGATCGGCTTCTCGGCGCCGGCAATGTCGGTGCCGATCACGAGCTCGAGGTTCTCGATCCTTATGCCGTAGGCGTCGGTCTTGTAGTAGCCGGGCTCGTTCGACAGGATCATGCCGCGCTTGAGCGGCGTGGAGCCGAGCTTGGAAATCCGCGCCGGCCCTTCATGGACGCTGAGATAGCTGCCGACGCCGTGGCCGGTGCCGTGCTCGAAATCGATCCCGGCCTGCCAGAGGTATTGCCGCGCCAGCGTGTCGAGCTGCGCGCCGGTGGTGCCGTCGGGGAAGATCGCGCGGGCGATCGCGATATGGCCGCGCAGTACGCGGGTGAAGCGGTCGCGCATCTCGTCGGTCGGCTTGCCGATCGCGATGGTGCGGGTGACGTCGGTGGTGCCGTCCTCATATTGCGCGCCGGAATCGATCAGCAGGAGGTCGCCGGGCTCGATGCGGCGGTTGCTCTTGCGCGTCACGCGGTAGTGCACGATGGCGCCGTTCGGCCCGGTGCCGGCGATGGTCGGGAACGAGACGTCCTTCAGCGCGCCGGTCTGGCGGCGGAACGTCTCCAGCGCCTCGACGGTGTCGATCTCGGTGAGGCTGCCGGAGGGCGCCTCGCGGTCGATCCAGGCGAGGAAACGCACGAGCGCGACCGCGTCGCGCTGATGCGCCGTGCGCGTGCCCTCGATCTCGGTGATGTTCTTGACCGCCTTCAAGAGGCTGACCGGATCGCTGCCGCGCACCGGCTTGCCGCCGGCACCCGCGATCAGGCGGCTCAAGGCGTCGGCTGCGGTCGCGCTGTCGAGCGCGATCGAGGCGCCGCGCTTGGCGAGCTCGGTGAGTTTTGCCGCCAGCGCCGCCGGCTGCTCGACATCGGCGGATTGCTCGAGATGGTCGCGCGTCGAGTTGGACAGCTTGCGCTGATCGATGAACACCAGCGGCCGGCCTTCCTTCGGCACCAGCGCATAAGACAGCGGCAGCGGCGTATGCGAGACGTCGGCGCCGCGGATGTTGAAGGTCCAGGCCACCGCGTGGCTGTCGGACAGCACCAGCGCGTCGACGCCGAGCTTGTTGATCTCGAGGCGGATACGCTTGAGCTTGTCGGCTTCGATCTCCCCGGAAAACTGCGCGCCGTGGATCGTGACCGGGCCGAGCGGCGGTGCCGGCCGCTCGTGCCAGATCGCATCAACCGGATTGCTGTCGACGGCGACCAGTTCCGCGCCGGCCTTGGCGCAGGCCGCCGCCAGCCGTTCGGCTGCCGCAGAAGTGTGCAGCCAGGGGTCAAATCCCAGGCGGTCGCCGGCCGCCAGATGCCGGGTCAGCCAGTGCTCCGGCGGCGGCTCGACCAGCGGCTCGACCTGCCAGGCCTTGCGGTCGACCTGCTTGCCGGCCTGCAGCGTGTAGCGGCCGTCGACGAACAGGGCGGCCTCCTTGCTCAGCACGATCGCAAGCCCGGCCGATCCTGTGAAGCCGGTCAGCCAGGCGAGCCGTTCCTCGGAGGCTGCGACATATTCATTCTGCTGCTGGTCGGCGCGCGGAATCACGAACCCGGTCAGCTTGCGCCGCGCCAGTTCCTCGCGCAGCGCGCTCAAGCGTGCAGTCAGCGCCACGCCGCCTTCGGGCTCTTCGAACGTCTGGAAATGGGCTTCGAACATCGCCGTCGTACTCTCTTCGGATGGAAGCATGACCTTCGCTCGAGCGCGGTCAAGCATGACCATATTTTTGGCATAACTTATGCTTGAATATGGCATAGTGGAATTGACCGGACGATGTCCACTGCACGTCAACGGTCAAGCGTACGGGGAGTGTCCAGGAGTGTCTCAACTCAACGGTGAGGAGATGCACGATGCCTGCATTCACGTTTGAGAAGATCTCGCCGCCGGTCCGCCGCGGCCCGATTGCGCCGGTCGAACAGAAGCAGCGCGGCGTCATCGTCCAGATGCTGGACCGTCTGGTCGAGGCGCGAGCCAGGCGTGCGGCTGGCCAGGACAAGGTCGAGACCATCCGCAGCGATTCTCCTGCACCCGAATAGCTAATCCACGGATCGCGGCTACCGTTCCAGATCCGACGCCTTGGCCACGGTCACATTGACGACCTTGCCGTCCTCGAGCTCGCGCACGATCCGCTCATCGGGGCCGACGATGCCGAGATCGAATTCGCGATCGGGCGTCAGCAGCGTCATGCGCTGGCCGGCGATCACGACGACGGTCATATCGAGCGTCTCGCCGGAGATCGCCCATTCCCTGAGCTCGTTGCGAAACGGCTCCCTGCGCCAGGCGTCGGGGAAGCCCGGATCGCATCTGACCTCAAGACCATCTTCCGACGTGGTCAGGACGAGCTTCGACCTGGAAGGCTTCCAGTGCTCCTCGAGCAGCTCGTTCGCCAGCCAGACGCAGCTGAACGAGCGGCATTCCGCCGGCCTGCCCGGATAGGTCCGGCAGCCGCGCCCCGGTTTGCAATGCGGGCACCACGTGTTGGCGGGCTTGGCCAGTTCCTCGATCGCCATCACCTTGCAGCAGAGCGTGCAGTCGCCGCACTGTCTGCCGGTCGCGGTCACTTCACGGAACGCAGCAGCAGGCTGCTCCAGCCCTCGATCTTCAGATGCCGCAGCGGCACCAGCCCGCGGGCACGGTAGGCGGCGATGACCGCCGGCGCCTGGTGCGTCAGCAGGCCCGAGAGAATGACCTGCGCCGACGAGGCGAGGTGGCGCGCCATCGGGCCGGCCAGCTGCCGCAGCGGATTGGCGAGGATGTTGGCAAGCACCAGGTCGAACGGACCGTCCTCGGCAAAGCGCGGCGACGCAAAGCCGGTGGCGCGGATCACGTCCACCAGATCGCCTGTTCCGTTCAACCGGGCATTCTCCTCGGCGACCCTGACCGACGGCGGGTCGATGTCGCTCGCCAGCACCTTGCCGTGCAGCGCCTTGGCGGCGGCGATCGCCAGCACGCCGGTCCCGGTACCGAGATCCAGCACGCGGCGGGGCTGATACGCCTTCAACACGTGGTCGAGCAGCAGCAGGCAGCCGCGCGTGGTGCCGTGATGGCCGGTGCCGAAGGCCAGCGCCGCCTCGATCTCGATCCCGAGCTTGTTGGGGGGTATCCGGTGCCGGTCATGCTGGCCGTGGACGATAAAGCGGCCGGCCGCGACCGGGACGAGATCCTCCAGGCTGGCCTTGACCCAGTCCTTCGCCTCCACGGTATCAAAAACTAAAGTCGATGCGACATCCTGCCGCACCACTTGGCCGACCAGCTCGCGCAGTAAATTTTGGTCCGGCAGCTCGGCAAAATGGACGGTGACGTCCCAGCGGCCATCCGGCCGCTCGAAGGCCGCAAACGCCGCCTGATCCTCGAAAAACAGCTCGGAAAGCGCGTCTACCACGCGCTTTGCGGTCGATTCATCTGGAAGGGTGACGCTGGCGCGGTGTGTGGACGGGGTCATCGGAGGCCGGTAGCGCGATTTTTGTTAAAATTTCAAGCCGGATTCATTCGAATATCGCGAGAATTGAGAGGTTCCCGGTTCAGACAACCTTAGATGTTGCCGTACTAGTACGGTGGCGGAACTGGGAACACCCTTCGTTCCAAGGCATCACAACCAAGGGCAGGGCTGCAATGAAGGCTTTTATCGTTAAGTTTTTGCGGAATGAATCCGGCGCGACCGCCATCGAATACGGACTGATCGCAACCGGTATCGCCATCGCCATCATCGCTGCGGTGAATGGCGTCGGCACGGCACTGAGCGGGACCTTCAACTCGATCAGCGGCTCGCTGAAGTAATCTCTCGAACGGCGTTCTCAGGGAAGCACCGGGCGGCGACGCCCGGTGTTTTCTTTTTGACCGGTTGTCCACAGAGCCACACCCAGCTCGTCGACCAGACATCAACCGCGTTCTCCAGGGATTGTCAGCGTCCGTCGCACAGCCGGTCCACAGCGGCGTCCACCGGTTATCCCGTGTCGAGATAAGGTCTCTGTCCACCGCAGACCCACAGCTTCTCAACACGCCTGTCCACAGCTTGCCGCGCGATGAGCGTGCCGCGTGGTGTCTCATCCGCTCTACGTGAATAGCGCCCGATGGTCGGCCAAAATCGCCCGCGCGGCATTGTGGCCGGGAGCGCCGGTGACGCCGCCGCCGGGATGGGCGCCGGAGCCGCAATGGTAGAGGCCCTTCAGAGGTCCGCGATAGTCGGCATGGCCGAGCATCGGTCGCGCCGAGAACAATTGGTTCAAAGTCAGCGCGCCGTGAAAGATGTCGCCGCCGAGCAGGCCGAACTGCCGCTCGAGGTCGAGCGGCGACAGGACCTGGCGGCCGATCACGCTGCCTGCGAACCCGGGGGCATATTGGTCGACCGTTGCGATCATCAGATCGGCGACCTCGTCGCGATGATCGTCCCACGATCTGCCGTCGGGCAGTTGCGGCGCGACGTGCTGGCAGAACAGGCTCGCGACATGCTGACCCGGCGGGCTCAGGCTGTCGTCGAGTGTCGAGGGGATCAGCACCTCGACGACCGGCGCGCGGCTCCAGCCGAATTCGCGCGCATCGTGCCAGGCGCGATCCATGTAGCCGAGGCTCGGGGCGATGATGATGCCCGCCGTGAGGTGATCCCCTCGGCCGGGTAGTGCGGTGAACGAGGGCAGGGCGCTGAGCGCCACATTCATCCTGAACGTGCCGGACCCGTTCTGCCATCGTGAGATGCGCGCGCGAAACTCGGGCGCCAATGCGCCTCCCGGCACCAGACGCGTGTACAGCAGCTTCGGATTGACGTTCGAGACGACGTATTTGGCGCGCACGGTCTTGCCATCGTCGAGGATGACGCCGACAGCGCGCTCCTTCTCGACGATCACCTCGCGGACGGGCGCATCGGTTTCGATCTCGACACCATGGCTGCGCGCGGCACGCGCCATCGCCTGCGTGATCGCGCCCATGCCGCCGATCGCGTGGCCCCAGACGCCCTTCTTGCCGTTCACTTCGCCGAACGCATGATGCAGCATCACATAGGCCGAGCCCGCCGCGTAGGGGCTGGCATAGTTGCCGACGATGGCATCGAAGCCGAACAGCGCCTTGACGAGGTCGTTCTCGAAACGCTCGTCGAGCATCTCGCCGGCCGATCGCGTGAACAGGTCGAGCAGGTTGCGCTGCTGTTCCAGCGACAGCCGGCGCAGGATGTTGGCGGTGCCGAGCGCGTTGAAGGCTTCGCTGACCGCGGCGATGCCAAAGCCCTCGACGACGTTCGGCGGCGCGCGCAGCACGAATTGCCGCAGCACGTCGGCGATGGCTTCGAGTTCCCCTGAGAACGCGTCGATTGCGGCCGCGTCCTGCCGGTTGAGCTTTGCGACCGACTCCCGGGTCCGGCCTTCGCCGGTCAAAAGATAACTGCCGTCGGGCGCGGGAAGGAAGTTCTGCGCGCGCCGCTCGACGATCCTGAGGCCGTGATCGGCAAGTTTCAGGTCAGACATGATCTGCGGATTGAGCAGGCTCACCGTGTAGGCGGCGACGGAGTTGCGGAAGCCCGGGCAAAATTCTTCGGTGACCGCGGCGCCGCCGACCACCTTGCGGCGTTCCACGACCTTCACCCGCAGCCCGGCCATCGCAAGATAGGCCGCGCAGGTGAGGCCGTTGTGCCCCGCACCGATGATGACGACGTCAGTTTCGTTCATGTCCGCTTCAAGAAGCAGTGATTAGAGCATGTGCTGTGGCGCCGCAGCGCCGCGTCGTCAAGTCCGCGTGACCGCCGTTTCTTGTCCGTGATAGTGCCGTATGCTCAACTGAAATCCTCCGGTGGGATGCCACCGGACCGTCCGCCTCCGGCGCCCGCCGGGTCCATGCCGGAGCTTTCATGACGTCTGAGCCGACCGCCTCGCGCAACCGGCTGGTGCTGGTTGTCTACACCGCCGCGATCTTCGTCAGTGCCCTGTTGCTGTTCTCGGTGCAACCGCTGTTCACCAAGATGGTGCTGCCGCGGCTCGGCGGCTCGCCGGCGGTGTGGTCGGTGGCGATGGTGTTCTTCCAGTCGCTGCTGCTCGGCGGCTACGCCTATGCGCATCTCCTGATGAAGCTGAACGGCCGCATCGTGCCGGTCGTGGTGCATCTGGTGCTGCTCGTCGTCGCGCTCGTGACCTTGCCGCTGGCGATCAGGAGCGGCTGGGGCGAGCCGCCGACCTCCGGCTATGCGGTCTGGCTGCTCGGCCTGTTCGCGGTTTCGATCGGCCTGCCGTTCTTTGCGCTCGCCGCCAACAATCCGTTGCTGCAGGCCTGGTTCGTGCGCACCGGACATCCCAACGGTCCCGATCCGTATTTCCTCTACGCATCCTCGAACATCGGCAGCTTCCTGGCGCTCTTGTCCTATCCGGTGCTGCTCGAGCCGATGTTCACGCTGCGCACCCAGAACCTGATCTGGACCGGCGGCTATGGTCTCCTGATCGTGCTGATCGCGGGGTGCGGCGTGCTGCTGTTGCGGTCGCCGGCCAATGCCGCCGAACTCAACATGCAGGTCGATGACGCCAATGCGCCGGCGCCGTCCTGGCCGCTGCGGGCGCGCTGGATCTTCCTCGCCGCGGTGCCGTCCGGCCTCTTGATCGCGGTGACGGCGCATATCTCGACCGACGTCGCCGCCGCGCCCTTGCTGTGGGTGCTGCCGCTGTCGCTGTATCTCTTGACCTGGGTGCTGGTGTTCCAGTCGCGGCCGCTATTGCCGCACAAATGGATGCTGCTGGCGCAGCCACTGGCGATCGCCGGCGTCGTGATCCTGCTTGCGGTCGGCGGCGAGCAGAACCTGCTGCTCACGCTCGGCGGCCATCAGCTCTGCTTCTTCATCATCGCGATGGCCTGTCATGGCGAGCTTGCGCGCACCCGCCCGGCGGCGAAATATCTCACCGGCTTCTACGTCGCGCTGTCGTTCGGCGGCATGGTCGGCGGCCTGTTCGCGGGGCTCATTGCGCCTTTTACTTTCTCGTGGGTTGCCGAATATCCGATCCTGCTGGCGCTCGCGGCGCTGTGCCGTCCGCCCGGCGGCGCGGAGCGGCTGCCGCGCTGGAGCGCCTGGTACTGGCCGTTCCTCGCGGTGCTGGCGGTGGCGCTGATCGCGCCGAGCTATTCGGCCGGCGACATCTTCAACTGGTTCGACGTGCACCGGGTCTGGGTGATCGGCGCGGTCGGCGTGCTCTCGGCGCTGCTCGCGCTCGCGCTGAACGCCAATCGCTGGAAGATCTTCGCCACCGTCGTGGTCGCGTTGGTGGTGCTGCGCGCCTATCCATCCGACGACGGCCGCGTCGAAACCGTCCGCAGCTTCTTCGGCGTGCACAAGATCGTGGTGACGCCGAACGGGCAGTATCACGTGCTGATGCACGGCACCACGATCCATGGCGCCGAGAAGTTCAAGAACGATGACGGCACGCCGGTCGCCGGAACGCCCGAGCCGATCAGCTATTATCACAAGGACGGCGGCATCGGGCGGGCGATTACCGCGATCCGCGAGCGCAAGGGCGCGCCGCTGAAGGTGGCGGTGATCGGGCTAGGTTCAGGGACGCTGACCTGCGCGTCGGCCCCCGGCGAGGACTGGCGCTTCTTCGAGATCGACCAGTCGATGGTCGATACCGCGCGCGATCCGAAATACTTCACCTACATCCAGAACTGCGAGCCGAACCTCAAGCCTGTCATCGGCGACGCGCGGCTGACCTTCGCCAAGGAGCCGGACGGCGTCTACGATCTGATCATCGTCGACGCCTATTCGTCGGACGCGATCCCGATCCATCTCGCGACCGAGGAGGCGATGGCGATCTACAAGGAGAAGCTGGCGCCGCAGGGCGCGGTCGTGATGCACGTCTCCAACCGCCATCTCGAGCTTGCCAGCGTCGTGGTCGGCATCGCAGACGCCAACGACATGAAGAGCTGGGTCTACAGCGAGGATTCCGGCCGCGATAACGAGTACATCTTCTCGACCTCGGTCGTGGTGTCCGCGCGCGAGGAGGAGGACGTCGGCAAGCTCGCATCGTCTGATGTCTGGACCGAGACCGAAGCCGACGAGAAGCAGCGGGTCTGGACCGACGACTATTCGAACGTGCTGGGCGCGGTGTACCGCCGCCTGCGCGACGGCGAGCAATAGGACCTGCAAGCCGAGCCAGTCGCGGCGGCTTCCGCGCGATCATTCTCTAGCGATCAGCTACCAGAAGTCTGGCGAGCTGGGGCTTGACGATCGCGGCAAACATTCCGGGATCGTCGAAAGCCCTCGCCGAGAGCATTGCCCCATGAACCGATGCCATCAGCATCTGGGCCTCCTCGTGCGGCCGCTGGTCCAGCCGGACCAGATGCTGTTCCGCACCGGCCTGCAGCACCGAGGTGAGCCATCCCGCAAGATGATGGAAATGGGCGCGGACGCGCGATGCGACCTCGTTCGGCAACATCGGCATCTCGCCGGCAAGCATCGCGCAGACGCAGAATGGTAGCGAGGCATCGCCGATGCACGCCTGCCAGAAGTTCACGTAAGCCTGTAGTTGCTCGGCCGGGCTTGCGAACTGCTCCTGAAGCGACTTCAGGCCCAGCTCGGTCTGTTGCCGGTAGCGATCTACCAGCACCGAGACCAGCTCGGCCTTGGTCGGGAAGTGATGGTGGATGCTCGCCTTCCGGATGCCGATGGCATCCGAGATGTCAGCATAGCTGAATCCGTTATAGCCCCCGGCGACGACGAGGGGCTGTGCGACATCGAGAATTTTTTCAGAAGTCGAGATCATCACGTTCACGTCATGCCTACCTTCCAGTAGGTAAATTCCAGAGACAAATCAAGGCTTTCCTCTCCTCACACGACGTCGGAGGGCCAGATTGACTCGGACTTGTCATCTACCTACTAGTAGGAAGACAACAAGGAGCCTGTCAATGCAAAGCCACCTTTCGACCCAATCCGCCTGGCTGCGATCATATTATCTAGGGCGCGCCATCTTCTCGGTCGCCTGGGTCGCTGCCGCCGTTCTGTTCAGCGGCCTAGCCGGCCCTGCCGCGGTTCTGCTCGTGATCTACCCGGCGTGGGACGGCATCGCCAATCTGGCTGACGCCCGGGTCAATGGCGGCCTGAAGGCCAACCCGTCCCAGGCCCTGAATGTCGCGGTCAGCACGATCACGACGCTCGCCGTGATCGTGGCGCTCGGCCACAGCAACTATGCCGTCCTGGCCGTGTTCGGGGTTTGGGCGATCCTCGCGGGCATGCTGCAATTGTACACGGGCGTCAGGCGCTGGCGTCATTATGGCGCGCAATGGGCGATGATCCTGAGCGGCGCGCAGTCGGCACTCGCGGGCGGCTACATGATCAGCCAGTCCATCGGCACCGTTGCGCCGACCATTCTCGACGTCGCTCCCTATGCGGGCTTCGGCGCGTTCTATTTCCTGCTTTCCGCAATCTGGCTCGTTGCCACCGGCTATCGCCACGCGCGCGCTTAGAGCCAAAGCAACAATCTGGAGCTCCGTTCCGATTCAATCGGAACGGAGCGGGCTCCAAGCGCTGTCCGGCAGCACCGGAGAGCGCGAGCTCGCCTTCAGCCGCGACGCGATTATTTGTTCTCTGGCGGCGCCGCACTCGCGGAAGCGGGCGTCGAGGCGGCGAGCAGCGGCATCGTCGGCGTGCTCTCGCCGGCGTCCTCGTCGAGGAATTGCTCCACGCCGGCCTGGATCGACGACTTCGCGCTGTCCGGGCCGCGGTCGCTGAGATCGTTGTGCTGGAATTCGGTTCTGACCACCTTGATGCCGAGTCTCGCGCAGGTCTCGTCGTCGGGCACGACGCCCGGATCGGCCTTGAACACCGGATCCCTGGAGCGGAACGAGAGGATCTTGATCCTGCCGTCGGTGATGAAGGGGACGCGCAGATTGTCCAGCGTGACGACCTTCTTGACCAGGTCGGGATGCTGCTTGGCGAAGAACATCGAGATGTCGCCGCCGTTGGAATGGCCGATCAATGTCAGCTGGCGATAGTTTGCGTTCGGATAGAGCTTCTTGAGCTCGTCCATCGCATACATGATGTTGAAGACGCCGCGATTGTACTGCATGCGTCGCCCGACATATTCCTCGCCGACCTTGGTGACCATCGGCGCGTCGGTGTCGAGATCATGCTGAATGCTGACCACGAGGTAGCCGCGCGACGCGAACAAATTGGTGAGGAACGAGTACTCGGTGTTCTTGACGGTGTTGCCGTGGCTCAGGATCGCGACCGGCAGCTCGATCATCTCGGCCATCGCCTGCATTTGCTGGTCGCGGCGCACCGCAACCTCGACCGTGACGTTGCGGTCGTCGCGCAGAACGTCGTGGAACGTCAGCGTCGTGTGACGGATGGCCCATCTGTCCGTCGTGAAATAAGCGGCCATCGCCACGATGCACAGGCAAAGGACAATGATGCCCCGTTTCATGTCGACCTCTGATCTTGCCTACGTGACCCGCGCTTCTCGCCCTGGTTTCATCGGGCATGTCGCGTGAATCGGCCTCCAGGGGCCAGGCGGGCGCTTGTGCCGCCGAATATCGGGCTAGTTTTACAATCAGATGACGACGCGACGACGGGCCCCGGCGCACGATGACGTGGGCGTTTTGCGACGGTCACAAGCGGGTGAGGGGAGCGTGAACTGACGGCGCGCTGCCTGCGGCGCCGTCAGTGGACCAGGAACGTGCGACAGATTTTTGATGCGTTTTCTTCGCGCGAACCGGCGCCCACTTCGTTCGAAAACGCTCTAGTCCTGATAGGTGTTGCCGTAGAAGCCGCGCGGCTGATAGGCGGGGCGCGGCTGGTAGTAGCCCTGCGGCGCCGGCGCGTAGCCCTGATTGCCGTAGTACTGCTGCTGCTGCTGGCCATAGGCCTGCGCATCGTAGACGCGGCGACTTGACGGCGGTGCCGGATAGCGGCGATCGGTCGAGCTGCCGTCGGCCGGATAGATGTAGCCGTCATCGGCGCGGGCCTGCGCCGGATAGTCACGCGGCTGCGGCGTCAGCACGACCGGGTCGCCAGCGGCGGCGGTGCCGTACTGCTCGTCATATTGCTGCGGCGCGCGGCGGGCGACCGCGGTGCCGTTGCGTCCACGCGGATTGCGCGCCAGCGCGACCTGCGACGAGCCGGTGAGCGTCACGGTGGTGTTGAGCACGCCTTCCTTCTGGACCAGCGCGTAGAGCGTCGTTGCGTTGTCGCGCGACAGCCGCACGCAGCCATGCGAGGCCGGCGAGCCGAGGCGGTTCACCGAGTCGGTGCCGTGAATCGCGTGCCCGATCTTGGTGAAGAAGATCGAGTGCGGCATCGGTGCGTCGTCGAATTCCTTGGAATAGTGATCCTCTTCCATGCGGAAGGCGCGGAAGCTGCCGTTCGGCGTTTCGCGCGACGGGATGCCGGTCGAGACCGGCCAGTGATAGCGCGCGACGCCGTCGACCGCGACGGTCATCTGCTGGTTGTCCTTGTCGATGGTGATATCGACCTTGGCCTGTGCGGCGCCGGCGGTGAAGAGCATCACGGAAGTGAACGCAATGAGGAACGAACGCATTTTACCTTTGGCCTCCAGGCCTGCTCGCGAAGCCGCGGCTCTCCGTCCCCGGCAATCAATATGCACGGAATCCGAACTTGGTTCCAGTGGCGGGCCAAGGCCGTGATCAATCGCCATGGTTAATCCCGCGCGCGGCGCAAACAAGGCCGAAGCCGGGCCTGCCTGTCACGGCGGGCTGACTTTTTCGCGAGCAGGCCGCGACGGCGGCCCCAATTGGTCTCCGGCACGCAACCATTTGGCCGCATGGGCGTTTCACAATCCCCGCTCGGCGGCGCGTTCGCGCCGCGCATCAAGGAATCCAGATGAACAACACCAAGGTGAAGACCGCGGCCGTCGTCTCAGCCGGCCTCTCCGCGCGGCTCCTGCTTGCGGCCGCAGCCCTCGCTTTGACGCTGGTCGCAGTCCCCCATGCCGGCCATGCCCAGGGCATCGTCCGCGGCGCTCATGAGGGCGCCTATGAGGGCAACCGGGTCGCAGGCCCGGTCGGCGGCGTGGTTGGCGGTGCCGTCGGCGCCGGCGTTGGTGGCGCCATGGGCGCGGTCAAGGGCGTGTTCGGCATCCCGGATCGCGGCTACCGCCGTGGCCACCGCTGCCGCGGCTATTACCGCCACGGCCATTTCCATTGCTATTGATCGTTGAAGAACCTGTAGCCCGGATGGAGCGAAGCGAAATCCGGGTTCTGCAGGCTTGGCGATAAGGTCCCGGATTGCGCTTCGCTCCATCCGGGCTACTGAAGCTTATTCAGTTCTTCAGCCGGTAGCCGGTCCTGAAGATCCACGCCACGATGGCCATGCAGGCCACGAGGAATCCCACGGTCATGCCGAGGCTCAGCGGCACGCTGACATCGGCGATCTCGTAGAAGCTCCAGCGGAAGCCGGAGATCAGATAGACCACGGGATTGAGCAGCGTGATGGTGCGCCAGCCCGACGGCAGCATGTTTACCGAATAGAAGCTGCCGCCGAGGAAGGTCAGCGGTGTTACCACCAGCATCGGGATCATCTGCAGCTTCTCGAAGCCGTCGGCCCAGATGCCGATGATGAAGCCGAACAGGCTGAAGGTGACCGCCGTCAGCACCAGGAACGTCAGCATCCACACCGGATGCTGGATATGCAAGGGTACGAAAAGCCCGGCCGTCGCCAGGATGATCAGGCCGAGGATGATCGACTTGGTGGCGGCGGCGCCGACATAGCCGATGACGATCTCGAAATAGGAGATCGGCGCCGACAGGATCTCGTAGATCGTGCCGACGAATTTCGGGAAGTAGATGCCGAACGAGGCGTTGGAGATGCTCTGGGTCAGCACCGACAGCATCACGAGTCCCGGTACGATGAAGGTGCCGTAGCTGACGCCCTCGACCTCGGTGATGCGCGAGCCGATCGCGGCGCCGAACACCACGAAATACAGCGAGGTCGACACCACGGGCGAGACGATGCTCTGCAGCAGCGTGCGCCAGGTGCGCGCCATTTCGAACAGATAGATGGCCCGGATTGCGCGGTAGTTCATGGCGCCCTCACGAGGCTGACGAAGATATCCTCGAGCGACGACTGCCTGGTATCGAGGTCCGAGATGCGGATGCCGGCATTGCGGAGATCATTGAGCAGGCTGGTGATGCCGGTGCGATCGCCCTTGGTATCGTAGTCATAGGTCACGGTGCGGCCATCGTCGGACAATTCGAGATTGTAGGCAGACAGAACATCGGGAATGGCCTCGAGCTTGTTCTGCAATTGCAGCGTCAGCTCCTTCTTGCCGAGCTTCTGCATCAAGGTCGCCTTGTCCTCGATCAGGATGATCTCGCCCTTGTTGATGACGCCGATGCGGTCGGCCATCTCCTCGGCTTCCTCGATGTAGTGCGTGGTCAGGATGATGGTGACGCCGGAAGCCTGCAGCGTGCGGACCACCTCCCACATGCCCTTGCGCAATTCGACGTCGACCCCGGCGGTCGGCTCGTCGAGGAACAGGATCTGCGGCTCGTGCGATAGCGCCTTGGCGATCATCACGCGGCGCTTCATGCCGCCGGACAGCGTGATGATCTTGTCGTCCTTCTTGTCCCACAGCGACAGGTCGCGCAGCACCTTCTCGATATGGGCGGGGTTCTTCGGCTTGCCGAACAGGCCGCGGCTGAAGCTGACGGTCGCCCATACCGACTCGAACGCGTCGGTGTGCAGTTCCTGCGGAACCAGCCCGATCATCGACCGCGCCGCGCGATAGTCGGCGATGATGTCGTGCCCGCCGATCGTGATGCGGCCCTCGCTCGGATTGGCGATGCCGCAAATAATGCTTATCAGCGTGGTCTTGCCGGCGCCGTTCGGCCCGAGCAGCGCGAAGATCTCGCCCTTGACGATATCGAGATTGATGCCCTTCAGCGCCTTGAAGCCGGAGCCATAGGTTTTCGAAAGATTGGAAACGGAGATGATCGGCGACATGAAGAGTCGGTGAGCGTGAGGGAGGGGGTGCGCGCGGATTGGGGCC
>NZ_JBXEJO010000039.1:0-91648 GCF_056837965.1 Bradyrhizobium ferriligni | reverse complement strand
TATGCGATCGTCGGCAGCGTCAGATGTCTATAAGAGACAGCAGCCCTCCCCCGCAAGCGGGAGAGGGAGCCGAGCCCCGTCGTGGTTGGCAATGAAGTTTACTTCGCCGCTTGCTACCGCCGCAGCACCGCAATCGTGCGATTGGCAAACGTCAGTCGCTCCGCCATGACCGACACGAAATAGGTCAGCAGCTTGTGGCTGAGCTCGGGGTCCTCGTCGCGGATCGCCGCGAACTGGTGGGTGTTCAGCACATAGAGCACGCTCGCCATCTCGGCCTGGATGGTGGCGCTGCGCGGAGCCTGCGAGACGAGGCCCATCTCGCCGATCGTGGTGTAGCGGCCGAGGCTGCGCACCCGGGTGGAGCGGCCGTCCTCGGCGGGCACCATGATGCCGACGCGGCCGTCGAGGATGAAGTGCATGGAATCGGCGGCATCGCCGGCGTGCACGATGACCTCGCCGGCGTCGACCTCGATGCGCTGGCAGCGCCGGATCAGTGCGTCGGCGTCGTTCTCGCTGTCGAGCATCCCCGCGAACCAGCCGCGCAGGTCGGCCTCCTCCTGCGCGAGCTCCTGGTGCTGCGCGATGATCTCGTTCTCACACCATTCCAGCGCGCGATCGAGCTCGTCGATCATGGTGACGCCCTCGGCGATGAAATCGCTGGAGCGCAGCACCTGCTCGGCCTTGGCCGACAGATGCACCAGCACCAGCTCGACGCCGACCTCGTGCGCGCTGCGCTTGATCTGCGCAAAACTGTAGGCCGCCGACGAATCGACGCCGGTAACGAGCTTGAAGTCGAACAGCAGATAGCGGCACTCCGGGTGCTCGCGCAGCAGCGCCTTGACGTGCTGGTAAAGGCGGTTGGCGGAGCCGAAGAACAGATAGCTTTGCAGGGTCAGCCCCTGGATCTTGCCGCCATGGGCCGACAACACCTCGCGGTCGTCGCGCGAGCGATCCAGCGAGCTGCGATACTCCGAGCCGTCAAAACCGTATTTGATCGCCTCGACCCGCGCTGCGCTGAGCGCAAAGGTGGCGCAGCCGATGATGACGCCGATCAAAATGCCGGGCACGAAGCCCCAGGTTACGATGATGGCGATGATCGCGAGCAGCGACACATATTCTGTCTGCGACAGCCGCTTGCGCGATTCGATCATCCATTTATGCAGCTGGTCGGCGCCGAGATAGATCAGGAGGCCGCCGAGCACGAATTTCGGCATGTAGCCGAGCAACTGCGGCGCCACCGCCAGCATCAGCAGCGAGATCGCAGCGACCGTCAGCCCCGAGAGCCGGCCGCGTCCGCCGCTGGAGAAATTCAGGATCGAGCGGCTGACCGAGATGCAGCCGGCATAGCCGGCCAGCGCGCCGGTCAGGATGTTGGCGAAACCGGTGATGTTCAGCTCGCGCTCGAGATTGGCCTCGCGATGTACCGCCACCTCGATGCCGGTGGTGTTGAACAGCGTGCTCGCCGCCGTGACGAACACGACGGCGATCATGTTGCCGAGCAGGTCCGGCACCGCCGACCACGGATACTGCGCTAGCTCGGCCATGTGCCACGGCAGCATGAAGGTCGATGCCGGCGGCGGCTCGAAGGTCCATCCGGTCAGATGCGCTTCCTCGGGCGTGATGCCGATGATCCAGAATACGAGGTGCGCCACGATCACGCCGCCGATCAGGATGATCGGCAGGCCGAACGGGGTGCGCGAGCGATGCCAGGTCAGATACAGCACCAGCGCCATCGCGCAGGCAGCACTGAGCTCGGAGATCGTGATGATGTTGGTGAAGTGGAAGAGGGTGCTGAGCTGCACGGGATAGCCGGTGATCACCCTGATCGCGCCCAGCACGATCAATAGGCCGGTTGCCCCGAGGAAGCCGCCGACGACAGGATAAGGCACGTAGCGGATGGCGCGGCCGAACCGTGTCAGCCCGAGGCAGCACAGCACAATGCCGGTGACGATGGTCGAGAGCCCGAGCGTGATCAGCACCGGCGCGAGCAGCGGCGCCGTCGGATTGGCGGCACTGACGCGCTCGACCAGCGAGGCCATCAGGATTCCCGTCACCGCCGCGGTGGAGGTGTCGGGGCCGGCGACCGCGAAGGGCAGCGAGCTGCCGAGTGCGATGAAGGTCGCGAGCACTGCCGAGGAAATGAATGTCGCCGCGACGCCGTATGACAGATAGGGCGACAATGGCCCGGCGAAGATCAAGAGCGCGTAGGACAGGCCGAACGTGATGCCGAGCACACTGGCGGCGCTGCCGCCGAGCACGTCGTGCATGGCCCGCCGCGCTTGCGAGCCGAAATAAAGCGATCGACTAATCACGTTAAATAATGTCCTGAACTTTCGCCGCCAGTCGTAGACGAGCCCGGCGCAGGACGACAACAGGATTTTTGTGACAACCAATTCTCAACGCGCGCATTTTGCTTCTCGCGCAGAGCGCGGCGAAACCCAGCGCCGCGGAAATGGCTCGGACCTCCCCTTGAAAAGGGGAGGTCGCTTTGCTCGTCAGAGCAAAGCGGGTGGCGACCTGATTTCTCCGCATCAAGCGTCGCCTGCGGCTGACCCCCATCCCGGCCTTCCCCCGTTCAGGGGGAAGGAGAAGACAGGCAGGACGCGATCGTCAGCCGTGGCCGCCCTCATTGCCGAAGACGCCGTGACGGCCGACGCCGGAGGCAAAGCGCGCCGCGCCCGACAGCGTTTCGCCCGAGGCGATCACCTCGAGCCCGCCGCGCATCTCGTTCCTGATCGCCTCTTCCTCGTCGAGGTCCCACTGCCGCAGTGCCGACAGCCGGTCGGCGCGCAGGCAGTTCTGCGGGAATTTCGCGATGTCCTTGGCGAGCGCGATGGCGTGCGCGCGCGTCTCACCCTTCGGCACCAGCCGGTTCGCGAGCCCCATCCGATGCGCTTCGGCGCCGCCGACCGGGCGTCCGGTGAGGATCAGGTCGATCGCCTGCGAATGGCCGATCAGTCGCGGCAGGCGGATGGTGCCGAGATCGATCAGCGGCACGCCGAAGCGGCGGCAGAACACGCCGAAGGTCGCGTCTTCGGCGACGACGCGCATGTCGGCCCACAGCGCGAGCTCCATGCCGCCGGCGACGGCAAAGCCTTCGATCGCGGCAATCACCGGCTTCGAGAGCCGCAGCCGGCTCGGTCCCATCGGCGCGATCGTGTTGTGGCCGCCGACCTCGCGCTTCTTCTCGGGATCGCCCGCCGCCACCGCCTTCAGATCGGCGCCGGCGCAGAAATAGCCGCCGGTGCCGGTGAACACCGCGACGGATACACTCGAATCGGCGTCGAAGGCGAGAAACGCGTCATACAGTCTGCGCGCGGTGGCGCCATCGACGGCGTTGCGGTTGTGCGGACGGTTGATGGAGATGATGGTGACGGGGCCATCGCGCTCGACGAGCACAGTATCGGCATCGGACATGGGTCGTTCCCTTCGTTTGTTGGTTGGAGCCAACCTACCGGTCCCCGTCAGGCAATGCCATCACGAACGAAGGCCACGCGGATGGTCGGGTCGCCGATCGCCTCATGCGCGTCCTCGAAACGGACGCGGCGGGTGATCACCTCCTCCGGGTGGTAATGGCCTGCCGCAACATGGGCGACGCATTCGGGCAGCTCGGCGCGGACATTGACGCGCGAGATCTTCAGCGTGACACCGACGCCATACATGTGCCGGAGCGGCACCGGCGTCGTCTCGGCGAAGTCGCCATACATGCGCTGGCAGATGCCGTTGGGTTCGGTCGCGCGGAGCGCGAGCAGGATGCTGGCGTCGGTCGCGGCCGCATCGATCACGATCGGGAACAGGCCGGGCGGCTCCATCGAGAGGCCAGCGGGCGCTTCGATCACGTCGGCGCCGAGCGACTTCGCCTTGGCGAGGCGCGGCGCGTGGTCGTCGAGATAGACGATGCGGCCCGCACCGCGCGCCACCGCCGCCTGTATCGCGAACAGCGCGAGCGACTGGGCGAAACCGCCGATCACCAGCACGTCGGCGCCGGGCCGTTGCGCGAGCCAGCGCGCCACCGCGCTGAACCCGTCGGTCGCGCCGTCGGCCAGTCCTGCGGTTTGCGACAAGGCATGGCCCTGTGGTTGATGGACCAGCATGTGATCGGCAAACGGCACGCGGATCAGGTCGGACAGGCCGCCGCCATATTCCACGCCGCAGACCGGCTTCAACCCGTAGGAGGAGCGGAACGGCACCGCGGTGCAGGCATTGGTGTGGCCGCGCCGGCAGCGGTCGCAGACCCCGCAACTGATCTGGAACGGAACGATGACGAGATCGCCGGGCGCGAAATTCCTCACCGCGCCGCCGATGTCGACGATGCGGCCCGCCGTCTCATGGCCGAGCGCGAACGGACCCGCGAGGCCCGATCGGCCGTGCACGATCGCAAGATCGAGATCGCAGCGCGTCACCGCGAGCGGCTGCACCAGTGCGTCGCGGTCGTCCTGGAGTCTCGGCGCCGGAACGTCCCACCATTCGACCTTGTTGCCGCCGACATAAGTCAATTGCCGCATCGTGAAGCTCTCCGTTTGGTCGGAGAGTGCAGCGCGGTGGACGCCGCGACAAAAGGTTTGTCTTCAACAGGGGTGAATGGGATTCACCCGGCCCAGGGAAGCGGTGCAGTCGATTGATGCAGGCACACCGTTCTTCCCGTCATCCTGAGGTGCGAGCGGAGCGAGCCTCGAAGGATGCACGGCCCCGCTGGTGGCCGTCGACCCTTCGAGGCTCGCTTTCGCGAGCGCCTCAGGGTGACGGTGATAGATAAGGGAAGGACAGCAGCTAGACCTTCAGCTCGCTTCCCGTCACGCGGCGATACGCTTCCAGATACCGCTTGCTCGTCGCATCCACGACGCTGGCCGGCAGCGGCGGGGCGGGGGCGTCGCCGTTCCAGCGGCCGGCGCGGCGCTCGACGTCGAGGTAGTCGCGCAGCGGTTGCTTGTCGAAGCTCGGCTGCGGCTGGCCGGGCTTGTAGGCATCGACCGCCCAGAAGCGCGACGAATCCGGCGTCATCACCTCGTCGATCAGGATGATGCGGCCATCCTTGTCGCGGCCGAACTCGAACTTGGTGTCGGCGATGATGATGCCGCGGGCGCGGCTGGTCTGTTCGCCGTAGCCGTAGACGTCGCGCGCCATCTTCTCCAGCGTCGCTGCGACGTCGGCACCGACGATCTCGCGCACCCGCGCGATCGTGATGTTCTCGTCATGGCCGGCCTCGGCCTTGGTCGCCGGGCTGAAGATCGCGGGCTCGAGCTTCTGGCTCTCGACCAGGCCGGCCGGCAGCTTCTCGCCGGCGAGGGTGCCATCGGCCGCGTATTCCTTCCACGCCGAGCCGGAGATGTAGCCGCGGATCACGCATTCGATCGGGAACACGGTGGTGCGCTTGCACAGCATCGCGCGGCCGAGGATGTCGGTGCGATGATCCTTCAGTTCAGGCACCGCGCGGATGATCTCGTCGGCATCGGCGCTGATCATGTGATGCGGCACGGTGCCCTCGAGCTGCCGGAACCACCAGGCGCTGATCTGGGTCAGCACCGCGCCCTTCATCGGAATGGTTTCCGCCATCACCACGTCGAATGCCGAGATCCGGTCGGTGGTCAGCAGCAGGACGCGATCGTCGCCGACGGCGTAGATATCGCGCACCTTGCCGCGGCCGATCCGGGGCAGGGGCAAATCGCTGGATAGCATCGCGGTCATGGCGTGATCTTTCTCAGTGGCCTTCAAAGACGAGCGCCCGCACACGGCCGTGCGGGCGTTCGAGGTTATCACAGGAAATAACTCACTCCGGCAGCGGAATGAACTCGTGTTCGTGCGGAACCTGCGCGAAACGGCCGGTTTTCCAGTCCTGTTTGGCCTGCTCGATCCGCTCCTTGGATGACGAGACGAAATTCCACCAGATGTGGCGCGGCCCCTCCAGCGCGTCGCCGCCGAGGAACATCATGCGGGTTGGCCGCAGCGTCTTCACGGTGATGCGGTCGCCGGGCCGGAAGATCAGCAGCCGCGGCCCCTCGTGGCGGTCGCCCGCGATCTCGACCTCGCCGTCGACGAGATAGATCGCGCGTTCCTCGTGATCGGGGTCGAGCGGCACCGAGGTGCCGGCCTTCGCGGTCACTTCAGTGTAGAACCAGGGCGAGACCATGCTGACCGGTGAGGTGATGCCGAACGCCGAGCCCGCGATGATGCGCGCGGTGAAGTCGCGCTCGGAGATCATCGGCAGGTCGCCCGCGCCATAGTGCTGGAACGACGGCGCGATCTCCTCCTTGCCCGCCGGCAGCGCGATCCAGCTTTGCAGGCCCAACATCTTCTGGCCGTCGCGGCGCTGCACGTCGGGGGTGCGCTCGGAATGCGCGATGCCGCGGCCCGCGGTCATCAGGTTCATTGCGCCGGGCTGGATCTCCTGGATGTTGCCCTCGCTGTCGCGGTGCATGATGCTGCCGTCGAACAGATAGGTGACGGTGGCGAGCCCGATATGCGGATGCGGCCGCACATCCATGCCCTTGCCGGCGAGATACTGCACGGGGCCGAAATGGTCGAAGAAGATGAAGGGTCCGACCATCTGGCGCTTGCCGTGCGGCAGCGCGCGGCGCACCGCAAAGCCGTCGCCGAGATCGCGGGTGCGCGGCACGATGATCAGATCCAGCGCGTCGCAGGTCTTGGGATCGCCGAGTTCGGGATCGGTCGAGGGCTGCCAGCTCATGTCGGACTCCTTAACAGTGGTGTAGCGATCATACTCCAATCGTCGTCCCGGCCAAGCCAACGGGTCGGCGCGAAGCGCCGCCCGATGACAGGCTCCGCGCGAGCCGGGACCCATAACCACAGGGCGCGGTGATTGAGCAGGCTGTGGCCGCGGCTTCGCCTAACAACAAAGCCTTGTGGTTATGGGTCCCTGCTTTCGCAGGGACGACGAACTACTTCTGGCGCGTGCGCGCGCGTGATAACAGCATAATCTTGGAAACCGGAGGTGCCGATGGTTTCTCTGATCAAGCCAGGCGCAAGACTGCTGCGGGTCGATGGTCCCGTGATCGAGACCGCGCGGCTCATCCTGCGGCCGTGGCGTGCATCCGATGTCGCTGAGAACACGAAAATGCTGTCCGATCCCGAGACGGCGCGCTTCATCACGCCGGATCATCAGCCGGTCACGTCGGAGCTGAAGGGCTGGCGCAACGCCGCCGTCATCTCGGGCCACTGGGCGCTGCACGGTTTCGGCATGTTCGCGGTCGAGGAGAAATCTTCCGCCCGCTACATCGGCCGCGTCGGCCCGTATCACCCGCCGGAATGGCCGGGCTTCGAGGTCGGCTGGGGCATTGCCAAAGAGCACCGCGGCAAGGGCTACGCGGTGGAGGCGGCGCGGGCCGCGATCGATTGGGTATTCGACAACTTCACGGTCGACCGCATCATCCATTGCATCGATCCGGCCAACGTCACCTCGCAGGCGGTGGCGCGGCGAATCGGTGCCGTGAACGAGGGGCCGGGCAGGCTAGAGGGCGATGTGGTCGATATCTGGGTGACGACACGCCAGCGCTGGCAGCGCGAGCCATCTTGAAAAACCATGTCCGACCGACGATTGTTCGGCGATGACATCGGCTGCTTCAGATTGGGCCGCACTTGAACTCTGCCTGCGCAGCGCCAGCGTGGCGCTGCTGCTGGTGCTTGCCGCCTTGCTGCTCACTGATTTTCGCAAGGCGCTTTCCGGGCGGCTTGCGGCCGCCTTCGCGCTCGGCGCGGCCGCGCATGCGGTGACCGCGTCGATCGGTGCCGGGCCGCCGGTCTCGGACTGGCATGCGCCACTGATCGCGCTCTCGACCGGCGATATCGTGGTGTTCTGGCTGTTCACGCGCGCGCTGTTCGATGACGCGTTTGTGCTGCGCTGGTGGCACGGCCTGATCTGGGCCGCGGTCGTGGCCTACAGCTTCGTCAGTTGCATGTGGATTGCACCCGCCGGTCACGCGCGGCTCGCGATCACCATGGTCAATTCGCTCACGCTCGTCTTCGTTGCGCTCGCGGTGGGGCAAACCATCGGATCATGGTCGGCGGATCTGGTCGAGCGCCGCCGCCGTGTCCGCGTCTTCATCGTCGCCGCGTCTGCGCTGTACGGGGGATTCAATGCGCTGCTTCAGATTGCCTATGCCGGCAGCCGCGTGACAGTGGAATGGGCCAACCTGATGAACGCGGCCGTGCTCACCGCCACCGTGGCCGCAATCACCTGGGCGATGATGCGCGTCGACGGCGCCGACCTGTTCACGGTGCCGGCGGAGGCCGTCGTGCTGACGAAGCCGGCCGCGACCGAGGAGGCGGCCGACCGCAAGCTGGTCGATGCCCTGATGCGGCTGATGGCGGACGAGCGGATCTACCGCCACGACAACGTCACCATCGGCACGCTGGCGACCCGGCTGAAGATCCCCGAGTACCGTTTGCGTCGGCTGATCAACCAGCGGCTCGGCTACCGCAATTTCAACGTCTTCCTCAACAACCACCGGATCGAGGAAGCCAAGGCGGCGCTCGCCGACCCCGCGCAGGCCGAGGTCCCGGTCATCACCATCGCGATGGACGCCGGCTTCCAGTCGCTCGGCCCCTTCAACCGCGCCTTCAAGGCGACGACAGGCGTGACCCCGACGGAGTATCGGAAGAAGGCGAGCGCGGTGTGACGTTGTGCGGTGATGTGAGGGACGCACCGGCGGCAGGGTTCCCTCCCCCCTTGCGAGGGAGGGTTAGGGAGAGGGGTGGCCACACGACGCGCCCCCTCAAGTTTCTTTCTCAGTAAGGAAGCTAGTTGCGATGACGGGGCTCCGACCGACCGTCTCGCCCGGGGCCTACCCCTCTCCCCAACCCTCCCCCGCAAGGGGGGAGGGAGCCTGAGCAGCGTGCTCGCCTGGTATGCGGCTTGCGATCCTAGTCGTTGTAATTACAGCGCATTTCCAGAATCGGCGAGCGGCCGCCAATCCTCGGCTAGCCCGATTTCCAAATCCGGCGAGCGCTATCCCGCCCCCTGCGGCCTGATCCCGGCCATGCCCATCGCGTCATTGCCGGAGGATCCCGTGACCCGTCGAAAGCTCTTTCTCATTCTCGCCACCACCACCGCGCTCGGTGCGTTGGCGCTGTCCGCCGCCCGCGCCCGCGATGTGCCCGAGGTCGCGACCGGCTTTGTCGCCAATGTGATCTGCTCAGAGACCTTCGTCAGCGGGCTCGACCCCAGGCGAAACCTGACCGAGACCACGGACGCGATGCCGGGCGCCGGCCTGATCACCTGGGCGATGGACACCGAGGTCGACCTCGATCGCAAGGACGTCACCGTGACGCTGTTCGGTCTCGGCCGCAGCCATGCGGTCTATCGCGAGGGCATGGGCTGCACGCTCGACCATGGCGAGACGCTGGGCGAGATTGCGTTGCCGCCTTTGAGGCCGCAGGCCGCGCTGCTACCCGAGATCGCCGGCCCCGCGCTCGTCGCGCCGCAAACCCCGCAGCTTGCGGCCGCGATCGACCGCGCCTTTGCCGAACCGGCGGAGCCGCCGCTCCGCCACACCCGCGCTGTCGTCGTGATGAAGGACGGCCGCATCGTCGCCGAGCGCTACGCCGACGGCGTCGGCACCGACACGCCGCTGCTCGGTTTCTCCGCGACCAAATCGGTGATCTCGGCGCTGATCGGAATCCTGGTGCGCGACGGCAAGCTGGCGGTCGATCGGCCGGTGCCGATCGCGGCCTGGCAGGATCCGAAAGATCCGCGGCACGCGATCACGGTCGATCAGCTGTTGCGCCACACCGCGGGCCTCGCACTCGGCAGTTCGCTGCAGGCGTCGCTGGCATCCGTGCTCGAGCCGGTCAACCGCATGAAGTTCATGGAATCGGACATGGCCGCCTTCGCCGAGAGCGCTCCGCTGGAGAGCGCGCCCGGCCGGGTCTGGAACTATCACGACGGCAACTACCTGATCCTCTCGCATCTGATCCGCAACGCCGTTGGCGGGCATGCGGCTGATGTGATGCGCTTCGCCCGTGAGGAGCTGTTCGGACCGCTCGGCATGCGCAATGTCGTGATGCAGTTCGATGCGGCGGGCACGCCGGAAGGATCGGGCGCGATGATGGCGAGCGCGCGCGACTGGGCGCGGTTCGGCCAGCTCTACCTCGATGACGGGATGGCCGGCGGCAAGCGCATCCTGCCCGAGGGCTGGGTCAAGTATTCCGCATCGCCGACGCCGCGCGCCTGGGTCGGCATCGGCGCGGGGTTCTGGACCGATCTCGGCGACAGCTTTGGCGCCAACTACCGGATCGCGCACGGCTGGCCGCGCGACGCCTTCTTCGCCAAGGGCACGATCGGGCAATACGTGATTATCGTGCCGTCGCAGCACCTCGTCATCGTCCGCCTCGGCCGCTCGCCGAACATGCCGACCGAGGCGGACGGCGTGTTCGATCTGGTCCGTGACGTCGTCACAGCGACGTCTGCAAGCGCGCGGCTCGCGGGCGGCAATTGACCGGCACGTCACACAACGCCCGCGCGATCGTGAATTGAATCTCGGCCTCCGGAATTTTCTGATGCTGTGGCGCATCTCGCGAGGAGGCGCGCCATAGTTTCTTGAAACACGCGTCAACCGGAGACCATCATGCCGAAAGCCTACTGGATCGTGCACGTCACGGTTCACGATGAAGCCCGCTATCCCGAATATCTCGCCGCCGCGATCCCGGTGTTCGAGAAGTACGGCGCCAATTTCATCGTGCGCAATGGCCCCTATGAGGTGATGGAAGGCGCAACGCGCCAGCGCAACTTCGTCATCGAATTTAGGGATCGCGCCACCGCGATGGAATGCTACACCTGCGCGGAGTATCAGGCCGCGAAGGCGATCCGGCAGAAATACTCGGATGGGGATTTTGTGATCATCGACGGAGCGGAGTAGGTGAGCCGTCTTTCCGGGGCGCGACACCGCGCTGTTTGACATCCTCATCGTCGTCCCGGCGAAGGCCGGGACCCATTACCTCAAATGAGACTTGTTGTGCGACGCTGGGGCCACGATCCCGTTCATCATCAAATGCGGTGGTTATGGGTCCCGGCCTTCGCCGGGACGACAGCAGCAGATGCACCGCGCAGTGTGACAACTTGAATCGAGAACCATCCCCACTGTCGTCCCGGCGAAGGCCGGGACCCATTACCCCAAATGAGACTTGTTGCGCGACGCTGGGGCCGCGATCCCGTTCATGGTCGAATGCGGTGGTTATGGGTCCCTGCTTTCGCAGGGACGACGACGGTGGGTGTGGCGCGCAGCCCCGCGCTGTAACAACGAGTGCAGACTTACTGCCGCCCCAGCTGCGTCGCCTTCTCCACGCGGTCGAAGCGCTCGAGCGTCAGGATGGCGTCGGCGAGCTGGTCGGCGCGCTTGTCGAGCACCGGGCGGGCCAGCGTCAAGAACTTCTGCTGCATCGCCTTTGCGTCGGGGAACGAGGTCGGCTCACCGGAGGGATCGGCATAGAGGCGCTCATGGGTGCCGTCATCTGTCGTGATCGAGACGCGGGCGCCGAACGGATGGGTGCGGCCGACCTCGAGCCGGTCGTCCTGCACCACGTCGAACTTGTCGGCGAGCGCGTCGATGGCCGCATCGCCCAGCCGGTCGTAATCGTCCCAGCCGAAATGGCCCTGGTCGAGCGCGATCGCGCCGGTGAAGAACATCGAGAACTGGCCGCCGACCACCGAGGTCGGGTGGCGCTTGGTGGCGGCGTCGCCGGTCAGCGTGATGCCGTTGCGGTGCAGGCCGATCTCGACCTTCCTGATCTGGTCCGGCGTCAGATTGTGCTCGCGCCGCATCGCGATCAGCGCGTCGATCGCGGCGTGGGTGTAGCGGCAGCTCGGATACGGCTTCACGCCGATCTTCAGCGTCTCGTAGATGTGGCCCAAGTCCGCCACCGCCTTGTCCGGATGAGCGTCATCGGTATAGCCGACCAGCAGGCCGTGCTTGCCCTCGACCGACTCGCTCGAGCCGATGAAGTCGTTGCGCGCCAGCGTCGCAGCGATCACGCCGTTCATCGCGGCGGCACCGACCTGGTAGCGCTTGTTCCAGGCGCCGTTGACCAAAAATTGCAGCGAGCCCGCAGCCTGGCTGCCGGAGACGCCGAACGCGGAGATGATCTGTTCTTTCGACAGTCCGAACAGCTTTCCTGCTGCCGCGGCGGCGCCATAGGTGCCGGCGGTCGCGGTCGGGTGGAAGCCGCGGGCGTAATGCGAGGTCGGGTCGAGCGCGTTGCCGAGCCGGCAGCACACTTCATAGCCGGCGACGATCGCGGTCAGCACGTCGCGGCCGGAGGCGCCGACCATCTCGCCGACCGCGAAAGCGGCGGGCACCACCGGTGCGCTCGGATGCAGCGAGGAATCGGCGTGGGTGTCGTCGAAATCGAGCGAATGGCCGAGCGCCCCGTTGAGCAGCGCCGCGACCGCCGGGGTCCAGGTCTTGGTGTCGCCGAACACGGTGGCCTCGCCCTTGCCGTCGAGCGCCAGCGCCTCCAGCATCTTCATCAGCGAGGGCGTCGATTCCGCATCGCGCCGGGCGCGGATGGTGCTGCCGAGGAAATCCAGCGTCAAAACCTTGGCGCGCTCCAGCACCTCCGGCGGAATGTCGGAATATTTCAGGTCGGCGACGTAGGCGGCGAGCGTTGCGGTTTCGTGGGCCATCGTGTTTCCTCAATTTTGCGGCGCAGGGTAGGCGGGCAGGTCAGGCCTTTCAAGCCACCTTGCCGCCGCGGGCAGCTGCCATGCTCCAAATCGGTTAGCTTCAGGTCGGTTAGCTTCAAGTCATGTAACACGGGCCTTTCCTTTGATTGCGGATCACGGTGCATGAGGACCTTCGCAAAACGCATGTTCGACCAGCTCTGGACCCGCAAGACGCAGCTGGCGCTGGCGGTCCGGATCGCGTCCGCCGGCGTGGCGGCCTATACCATCGCGCTGGCGCTCAACCTGATGCTGCCGCTCTGGGCGGTGCTGACCTCGCTGATCGTGACCCAGATGAGCGTCGGCCGCTCGCTGAAGGCCAGCCGCGACTACATGCTCGGTACCATCGGCGGCGCCGTCTATGGCGGCGCGATCGCGGTGCTGATCCCGCATTCCGGCGAGGGCAGCCTGCTGGCGCTGCTGGTGCTGGCGATCGTGCCGCTGGCCTTCATCGCCGCGCTCAATCCGAGCCTGAACTCTGCGACCGTGACGGCGGTGATCGTGCTGCTGCTGCCGACGATGCATCACTCCAACCCGCTGGATTCCGCGATCGACCGCGTCCTCGAGGTGACGGTCGGCGCGCTCACCGGGCTCTTGATCTCGTTCCTGGTGCTGCCGTCGCGCGCGGTCAGCCAGATCAGGGTCAATGCATCGAACCTGCTGGAGCTGCTGTCGGCGGCGTTCGCCGAATTGCTCGCCGGCCTGACCCGCGGCCTCGACAACGACGCGCTGCACCGGATCCAGGACGGCATCGGCACCGCGGTGAGCAATCTGCATGCGACCGGCCTCGAGGCCGAGCGCGAGCGCTCGATGCATCTGTCATCGGGGCCGGACACCGGTCCGTTGCTGCGGACCATCCAGCGGCTGCGGCACGACGTCGTGATGATCGGGCGCGCCTGTGTGGTGCCGCTGCCGGCCGATATCCAGGCGAGGCTGGCGCGGCCATTGGCCGACGTCAGCAAGGCGATCGTGACTTACATGGTGGCGGTCGCGACCGCGTTGCGTGCCGGCAGCGGCCCGGCCGACATGGCGCCGGTCGATGCCGCGCTGCACGCCTATAGCGAGGAGGTCGCCGCGGTCCGCAGGGATGGCCTGATCCGCGGCCTGCCGGTCGATGCCGCCGAGCGCTTCTACGCGCTCGGCTTCTCGCTCGACCAGATGCGGCAGAATCTCAACGACCTCAAGCGCTGCCACGGCAATTGGTGCATCAACGCCGAAGCATCCGAGAAGATCGTCGCCGACACGCCGGAGAAGAGCGCGGCTTAAGATGGAGCAGGGCTCAGTCTACGGCCTTGCGCAGCATCGCGGGCACGATCAGGCGGTGGAACGGCATGATCACCGTAAGATAGGCCCGCCCGAGCCAGTTATGGGTGAGCACCAGCGTGGTCGCGGTGATGCTGCGCGCGGGCCCTGCGGGCGCGACGTCGACGACGAGCCGGAAGTCGAGATGCTTGTCGTTGAAGCCCGCAACCAGCCGCTCCGGCGTTTCGCTGACCACCGGAAAGATCCCGATCATGTCGCGCGCCACGCCTTCAGTTGCGCCTGACGTCTTCAGGCCGAGCGGCGCGACCAGGAGATTGCGCAAGGCGACCAGCCATTCGAACCAGCGCGGCTGGCGCGTCACCATCGCTTCGGCGGCGTGGCGCGCGTCGAGGTCCGGACGCGTGGTCGCGATCCGGAACGCATCGATGAACTGCGCGCCGGCGAGCAGCGCGGCGGAATCCACGTTCGGCGTGACCTCGTCGACCCTCATTTGCCCAGTCTGCGTGCCAGCAGGCGGAAACGCAAGACGAGGAGGGTCGCATAGACCGCAGTTCCTAGCGACAACCCGATCCAGACACCGGCGGCGTCGAGCTTCACCCAGAAGGCGAGCGCGGAGGCCGACGCGAAGCCGATCAGCCAATAGCTGATGACGGCGAACAGCAGCGGCACCTGGGTGTCGTTCATGCCGCGCAGCGCGCCCGCGGTGGTGGTCTGGATGCCGTCGGCGATGAAGAAGGTCGCCCCGATCAACAGCAGCGCCGCGGTGAGCTGCGCGGTGGTGTCGGAGGCCTCGCCGAGGAACAGCGCCGCGATCTCGAAGCGCGCCAGGATCACCGCGAGCGTCATGACGCTCATGAAGACGCCGGACAATGCGACCGCGACAAAGCCGGCGCGCTGCACCGCGTCGGTATCGCGGCGGCCGACGGCCTGGCCGACCCGCACGGTAGCGGCCATGCTGACGCCGAACGGCACCATGAACAGGATCGCCGCGATCTGCAGCGCGATCTGGTGCGCGGCCAGCGCCGTGGTGCTGATCAACCCCATCAAGAGGCCGGCCGCACCGAACAGGCCGTATTCCAGCAGGAAGGCGATCGAGATCGGCGCGCCGACGGCGACCAGCTTGCCCATCAGCGGCCAGTCGATGCGCCAGACGCGGCCGAAGACATGATATTTGCGGAACGGGCGGCGGCGCGCCGCGAACCACACGCCGGCGAGGAAGGTGCCGAGATTGACGATCGTGGTCGCAAGCCCGGCGCCGAACATGCCGAGTTCGGGCATGCCCCATTTGCCGTACAGCAACAGGTAGACCATCAGCGCATTGGCCGGGATCGCCGCGAGCGTGATCCACAGCACCGGCTCCGGCCGGTTCACGGCGCTCATGAAGCCGCGGAGCGCGATGAACCACAGCGCCGGCAAGATGCCCCAGGCGAGCCCGAACAGATATTGCTGCGCCAGATGCGCGGTGGCTTGGGTCTGGCCGAGCGCGAGCAGGATGCGCTCGCCCTGGAACGGCAGCGCCATCAGCGGCAGCACCATGAAGAAGCCGGCCCACAGGCCGACGCGGAGCGCGCGGCGCATCACGCGCGGGTTGCGCGCGCCGAACGCCTGCGCGGCCAGCGGCGAGACCGCCGACATCATGCCCATGCCGATGGTGAAGCTGACGAAATACACGGTATGCGCCAGCGCCGCGGCGGCGACCTTTTCGCTGCCGAGCCGGCCGATGAAGGCGAGATCGGTCGTCATCATTGCGATCTGACCGAGCTGCGTCAGCGCGAGGGGCACCGCGAGCTTCAGCGTTTCCGCGAGCTCGGCCGTGAGCAGGTTGCGAGGGACGACAACGGCCGCGTTCGGCGCGGCCGGGTCGATCTTGTCGATGCAGGTCATGACGGCACGCTTAGCACGGCAAACCGGCCGGAAGGATGGCCAAGCTGCCGCAGGGAATCACGATCGCGCGGGAATCCGCTTGATCTTGGCGCCGAGGGCGTTGAGCCGCTCGTCGATCCGCTCATAGCCGCGCTCGATCTGGTCGGCGTTGTTGATGGTGGAGGTGCCCTCGGCACACACCGCGGCCAGCAGCATCGCCATACCGGCCCGGATGTCGGGCGAGTTCATCGGCGCGCCGCGCAGCCGGCTGGGGCCGGCGACGATCGCGCGGTGCGGGTCGCACAGCACGATGCGGCCACCCATCGCGATCAGGTTGTCGACGAAGAACATCCGGGATTCGAACATCTTCTCGTGCATCAGGATGACGCCGTCGCACTGCGTCGCGGTGACGATCGCGATCGACATCAGGTCGGCCGGGAAGGCCGGCCAGGGCTGGTCCTCAAGCTTCGGCACATGGCCGCCGAAATCGTCCTGGATCTTCATGGTCTGGCCGGACGGTACGACGAGGTCGTCGCCCTCGACGCCGCACACGATGCCGAGCCGCTCAAAGCCCATTCGGATCGAGCGCAGATGCTCGACGCCGGCGCGCGCGATACGCAGTGGCGAGCGGGTCACCGCGGCAAGCCCGATCAGTGATCCGACCTCGATATGGTCGGGCTGGATCGCGAAAGTCGTGCTGCCGAGCGTCGCCGGCCCGTGCACGACGATGGTGTTGGTGCCGACACCTTCGATCCTGGCGCCGAGCGCGATCAGGAAATTGGCGAGGTCCTGTACATGCGGCTCGGAGGCCGCGTTGCGCAGATAGGTGGTGCCGCGGGCGGCGACGGCGGCGACCAGCGCGTTCTCCGTCGCGGTGACGCTGGGCTCGTCGAGGAACACGTCGGCGCCCTTCAGCCGCGTGGCGCGGAATTCGAGCCGGTGCGTCGCGGTGACGGTTGCGCCGAGCTGCTCGAAGGCCAGGAAGTGCGTGTCGAGCCGGCGGCGGCCGATCACGTCGCCGCCGGGCGGCGGCAGCGCGACCTCGCCGCAGCGGGCGAGCAGCGGGCCTGCGAGCAGGATCGAGGCGCGGATGCGCGCGCACAGCGCCGGATCGAGATCGGCGGCGCGGATCTCCTTGGCATGAATCTGCAGCGTGTTGCGCTCGGTCCATTCGGCGGTGGCGCCGACCGAACGGCACAATTCGACCAGCGTTTCGGTGTCGCGGATGCGCGGCACGTTGGTCAGCGTGACCGGGTGCTCGGTGAGCAGTGCCGCGGCGATGATCGGCAGTGCGGAGTTCTTGTTGCCCGACGGCTCGATGGTGCCCGAAAGGCGGCGGCCGCCTTCGACGATGTATTGGATCGGCGGCACGCGGATTGTCCCCTAACGCATCATTCAGACCGGGCCATTGGAAATTCCACAACGGAATCAACGGCCGTCCGGCACCGTAACACAACTTCCGGCGCAGCTTCCACACGAAAGGTAGCGCCGCGCCGGCGCCGAGAAGCGCACGCCCGCCCGGCCGTGCGCAGAACCCTAGATGTCGATGGTGGCGCTGAGCGAATTGTCCTGGATGAACTCACGGCGCGGCTCGACCACGTCGCCCATCAGCTTGGTGAAGATATCGTCGGCCTCGTCGACCTCCTTGATCTTCACCTGCAGCAGCGAGCGCGCCTCGGTGTCCAGCGTGGTCTCCCAGAGCTGTTCCGGGTTCATCTCGCCGAGACCTTTGTAGCGCTGCAGCGAGATGCCCTTGCGGGCGGCGTCGGTCACGGCCTCGAACAGGTCGATCGGGCCGTGGATGATCTGCTCGGCATCCTTGCGCCGCAGCTTGCCCGCCCGCACGTAGATCTCCTGCAGTTCGGTCGCGTATTCGTCGAGCTTGCGGGCGTCGGCCGAGCCGAGGAAGGCGTCGTCGATCACGGCGAATTCCCTGACCCCGCGCACGGTGCGCTCGAACTGGAACCCCTGGCCTTCCGTGAAGGTGCCGATCCAGCCGCGCTCGACCTCTTCGGCCACGGCGTCCAGCCGCTTGGCGATGTATTCGGCCGCCGAATTGGCGGTGGCGATATCGCTCGTGATCCTGGGATTGAGCACGCCCGCGATCGCGGCCTGCTCGATGACGGCGCGATTATAGCGGCTGTGCAGGTTGCGCAGCACCGAGCGGATGACCCGGGCGTCTTCGACCAGCGACAGCAGATCACGGCCCGAGCGGTCGTCGCCGGAGGCCGGCTTGAAGACACATTCGTCGAGCCCGGTCGAGATCAGATAGTCCTCGAGGGCGCGCTCGTCCTTCAGGTATTGCTCGGACTTGCCGCGCGAGACCTTATAGAGCGGCGGCTGGGCGATATAGAGATAGCCGCCATCGATGATCGAGCGCATCTGACGATAGAAGAAGGTCAGCAGCAGCGTGCGGATATGGGCGCCGTCGACGTCGGCGTCGGTCATCACGATGATCTTGTGATAGCGCAGCTTGTCGACCGAGAAATCGTCGCTGATGCCGGTGCCGAGCGCGGTGATCAGCGTGCCGATCTGCTCGGAGGACAGCATCTTGTCGGGACGGACGCGCTCGACATTGAGGATCTTGCCGCGCAGCGGCAGCACCGCCTGGAATTCGCGGTTGCGGCCCTGCTTGGCGCTGCCGCCTGCCGAGTCGCCCTCGACGATGAACAGTTCGGATTTGGCGGGGTCCTTCTCCTGGCAGTCGGCGAGCTTGCCGGGTAGCGAGGAGACGCTGAGCGGATTCTTGCGTGTCAGCTCGCGCGCCTTGCGCGCAGCCTCGCGGGCTGCGGCGGCCTGGATCACCTTGCCGACGATTTCCTTGGCTTCCTTCGGATTCTCCTCGAACCAGGCGGCCAGCGCCTCGTTCAGGACGTTCTCGACCACCGGTCGAACCTCCGAGGACACCAGCTTGTCCTTGGTCTGCGACGAGAATTTCGGATCGGGCACCTTCACCGACAGCACCGCGGTGAGGCCCTCGCGGCAATCGTCGCCGGTTAGCGCGATCTTTTCCTTCTTCGCATTGGCGTCGGCATAGCCGTTGACCTGGCGGGTCAGCGCGCCGCGGAAGCCGGCCAGATGGGTGCCGCCGTCGCGCTGCGGGATGTTGTTGGTGAAGCACAGCACGTTCTCGTGGTAACTGTCGTTCCACCACAGCGCCGCCTCGACGCCGATGCCGTTGGCTTCCGATCGCACCATGATCGGCGCCGGCACGATCGCTTTCTTGTTGCGGTCGAGATATTTGACGAATTCCTCGACGCCGCCTGAATAATGCATCTCCTCGCGCTTCTCGACCGCGTGGCGCATGTCGGACAGCACGATGTGGACGCCGGAGTTGAGGAAGGCGAGCTCGCGCAGCCGGTGCTCGAGCGTCGCGAAATCGTATTCGACGTTCTTGAAGGTCTCGGTCGAGGCGAGGAAGGTGACCTCGGTGCCGCGCTTGCCCGGGGCATCGCCGACCACCTTGAGCGGCGCCACGGCATCGCCGTGCGCGAATTCGATGTAGTGCTCCTTGTCGTCGCGCCAGATCCGCAAGCCCAGCTTGCTGGAGAGCGCGTTGACCACGGAGACGCCGACGCCGTGCAGGCCGCCGGAGACCTTGTACGAGTTCTGGTCGAACTTTCCGCCGGCGTGCAGCTGGGTCATGATGACCTCGGCTGCCGAGACGCCTTCTTCCTTGTGGATGCCGACCGGAATGCCGCGGCCGTCGTCGTACACGGTGACGGAATTGTCGGCGTTGAGGGTGACCAGGACACGGCTCGCATGGCCCGCCAGCGCCTCGTCGATCGCGTTGTCGACGACCTCGTAGACCATGTGATGCAGGCCGGAACCGTCATCGGTGTCGCCGATATACATGCCGGGCCGCTTGCGGACGGCGTCGAGGCCCTTCAGCACCCGGATCGATTCCGCACCATATTCAGCCGGAATGGGATGCTCAGATTCGGCAGGGGTCTGCCGGGCAGGTTCAGTCATGTGAGGCCTTCGAGGATGTCCCGAATCAGCTGCACAAAATGAGGCGCTGATTCCGCTATTTGTGCCATGAAAGAGGGGTTGCGCCTAGCGCAAAGTCTCCATCTACAAACTATTGAATAAATAGGATTTTTTAGGCCTCTTTCAAGGTCTTCAAAGGCGGATTCCGAGGGCTTTGAAAAGCCCGATTCGGTGGCGGATTCGAAGCCCCTATCGAGGCCGATTCTGCGCCGCCAGAAACATGATGAGACCAGGCTGAATTGGAGCGGCTTCGGAGGTTCGCTTCTCCCCGCCGGGCATGGGCGAACCGGGGGGCGAGGGAATGCTGGTGCAATTTCGGAATATTAGAATAATGTTCCTGAGTTGCCCGACGTGTCAAGCTGCTTGATCGAACGCCGGCCGCCGCCGGCTACTTTGCATGGGGTTGTTTTCGATATTTTGGCAATGCGCTCTGCGACGGCGCCATCGCTTCAGATTGCCCTAGACTAGCCAATCAGCCGCGCCGTGTGGCGCGGCCGGATTCGACGTCGAAAATCTCCCCCCGAGGGCCGAGGTCGAGGAACGCCGCGGGATCGGCGCCGGTCATCCAGACCTGCGCGCCGAGCTTGGCGAGCTCGTCGAACAGCGCCTTGCGGCGGTTCGGATCGAGATGGGCGACGACCTCGTCGAGCAGCAGCAGCGGCACGATGCCGGTCATCTCCGCGACCATCGTGGCGTGCGCCAGCACCAGCCCGATCAGGAGCGCCTTCTGCTCGCCGGTCGAGGCGTCACGCGCCGGCATGTTCTTCGGTGCGTAGACCACCTGCAGATCGGTCAGATGCGGGCCGTCGAGCGTGCGGCCGGCGGCGGCATCGCGTGGCCGGCCGGCGCGCAGGATCTCGCGGTAGCGGTCCTCCACTGCGGTTGCGGGCTCCTGCAGCAGCGCGTTCTCCATCCAGCCGTCGAGCATGATCTCGGCGGAGGGGAAGGCCGAGGCGGCGCCGCGCTCGCGCAGCATCACGGCGAGCTTGGCGGCGGTCTGGCCCCGCGACGCGGCGACCGCGACCGCAAGCTCCGCGGTCTCGCGCTCGATCGCGTCACACCAATGGTCGTCATAGTTGCGCACCTCGAGCAGCCGGTTGCGCGAGCGCAGCGAGCGCTCCAGCGCGGAGACGCGGCTGGAATGCTCGGAATCGATCGCCAGCACCAGGCGATCGAAGAAGCGCCGCCGTTCCGAGGCGGCGCCCATGAACAGGCCGTCCATCGCCGGCGTCAGCCACACGATGCGCAAATGATCGCCGAAAGCGGTCGCGGAACCCACCGGTTCGCGGTCGATGCGGCAGCGCCGCGTGCTGCCGGCGTCACCGGTCGGCGGATCAATACCGGTGCCGAGCGTGGCGAGGCCGAGCGCGCCCTCGACTTCGGCCGACACCGCCCAGGAGCCGTCACCCTGATTGTCGGCGATGTCCTCCAGCGTCGCGCGGCGCAGGCCGCGGCCCGGCGACAGGAACGAGACCGCTTCCATGCAATTGGTCTTGCCGGCGCCGTTCGGCCCGACCAGCACCACCATGTCGCCGGCGACCTGCAGCGCCGCCGTCCGGTAATTGCGGAAATGCGTCAGCGACAGGCGATGAATGCGGGACGGGGTCATCTCTCTTCCTTCCCCTCTCCCCCTGTGGGAGAGGGTGGCGCCTCACGAAGTGAGGCGACGGGTGAGGGGTATCTCACAGCTCGGCAAGCTTGGCGACAATGTCTTCCAGCACTGCCTCGGGCGTCCGCAAGACGTCATTGTTCCAGTAGCGCAAGACCTGAAAGCCTTCCGCCGCAAGCGCGTCAGTCCTGGATGCATCACGCGGCGACGAAGCGTGCTGACCGCCGTCGATCTCGATGGCGAGGCGCTTCTCAAAGCACGCGAAGTCGAGAATGTAATTGCGAAATGGAACCTGCCTTCGAAACTTCAAGTGCGACAGGCGCCGATCGCGCAGCAGGCGCCACATCTTCGCTTCCGCGTCAGTCGGCTCTCGGCGCATCTTCTTTGCGAAGCCGCGGAGGCGTTCATCGGTCGGTCGATGGTGCGGCGTTCGCGGCACCAACCCCTCACCCGGCGCCTTCGGCGCCACCCTCTCCCACAAGGGGAGAGGGTGCAGTTGAGCATGCGGAGAAGGTCATCACACCCGCATCGGCATCAGCACGTAGAGCGCGCCTTTGCTGTCGCGGTCCTGCACCAGGGTCGGCGAGCCGGGATCGGCGAGCTTCAGCACCGCGACCTCGCCCTCGATCTGGGCGGCGATGTCGAGCAGATAGCGCGAGTTGAAGCCGATATCGAGCGCGTCGGAGGCGTACTCGACCTCGAGCTCTTCGGTGGCGCTGCCGGAATCCGGATTGGTGACCGAGAGCACCAGCTTGCCCGCGGACAGCGCGAGCTTCACCGCGCGGCCGCGTTCGCTGGAAATCGTCGAGACGCGGTCGACGGCGGCCTCGAAATCCTTCTTGTCGACGACGAGTTCCTTGTCGTTGTTCTGCGGAATGACGCGGCCATAGTCCGGGAAGGTGCCGTCGATCAGCTTCGAGGTCAGCACCACATTGCCGAGCGTGAAGCGGATCTTGCCGTCCGACAGCTCGATCGAGATCTCGGCGTCGTCGCCCTCGATCAGCCGCTGCACCTCGCCGACCGTCTTGCGCGGGACGATCACGCCGGGCATGCCGGTTGCGCCCTTGGGCAGCGCGAGGTCGATCTGGGCCAGCCGGTGGCCGTCGGTCGCAACGCCGCGCAGGGTCGCCGCCTTGGCGCTGCCGGCTGCGTGCAGATAGATGCCGTTGAGGTAGTAGCGGGTCTCTTCGGTCGAGATCGCGAACTGGGTGCGGTCGATCAGGCGCTTGATGTCGGACGCCGGCAGCGAGAACGAATGCGTCATGTCGCCGGCGGCAAGGCCGGGGAAGTCGCTCTCGGGCAGGGTCTGCAGCGTGAAGCGCGAGCGGCCGGCGCGCACGGCGAGCACCGAGCGGTCGCCGTCGGCTTCCAGCACGATCTGCGAGCCGTCGGGCAGCTTGCGGACGATGTCGTAGAACATGTGTGCGGGCACCGTGGTCGAGCCGGCGGTTCCGGTCTCGGCGGCCAAGGTCTCCGTCACCTCGAGGTCGAGGTCGGTCGCCTTCAGCGACAATTTGGCGCCCTCGGCGCGGATCAACACGTTGCCGAGGATCGGGATGGTGTTGCGGCGCTCGACCACGCGGTGAACGTGACCCAGCGATTTCAGGAGTTGCGCGCGCTCGACGGTGACCTTCATTGCAATACCCGCCAGATCCCTCAGATGGAAAAGCCGGGCGGCCGTTCAGGGCAGCACCGCGGCATTGGAAACCCGAAAAGCCGGATCAATACCGGATTTGATCAAACCCACGGGGGGACCGCAAGGTGGCGCGTATGGGCGGCCGGTGCAAGGGATACGGGCGTGAAACGAGCCCCGTTCCCCACGTTTTGGGTCGGAAAAAAGTTTAGCCCTCCCCTTTGGCAAAGGGGAGGGCGATGGAACGAGCCGGCCGGATGAAGCGGCCCTATTCCTGCAGCTGGCGCTTCAGCGATTCGACTTCCTCCGAGAGCGCCGTGTCCTTGGCGACCAGTGCCTCAATCTTGCGCACGGCGTGCAACACCGTGGTGTGGTCGCGGCCGCCGAAGCGCCGGCCGATCTCCGGCAGCGAGCGCAAGGTCAGCGTCTTCGCCAGATACATCGCGACCTGACGCGGGCGCACCACATTGGCGGTGCGGCGGGACGACAGCAAGTCGGAGCGGCTGACATTGTACTGCCGGGCGACCACGCGCTGGATGTCCTCGATCTTGATCCGCTTCGGCTCCTGTGGGCGGATCAGGTCGCGCACCTCGCGCTCGGCCATCTCCAGCGTCACCGGCTGGTTGTTGAGCTTGGAGTGCGCCAGCAGGCGGTTGATCGCGCCTTCAAGGTCGCGGCCGTTATGGGTGATGGTGCGCGCCAGATAGTCGAGCACCTCCTCCGGCACGTCGAAGCTTGCATGGTGGGCGCGGGCCGCGGCGACGCGCGACTTCAGGATGCCGAGCCGCAGCTCCTCGCCGAGCGAGCCCATCTCGACCACGAGCCCGCCCGCGAGCCGCGAGCGCACGCGGTCGTCGAGGCTTTCCAGATCAGACGGCGGACGGTCGGCCGCGATCACGACCTGGCGGCCGGCATCGATCAGCGCGTTCAGCGTGTGGCAGAACTCGGCCTGCGTCGACTTGCCTTGCAGGAACTGCAGATCGTCGATGACCAGCACGTCGATGCCGCGCAGCGCCTCCTTGAAGGCCAGCGCCGTCTGCGTCTTCAGCGCCGCGACGAAGCCGTACATGAACTTCTCGGCGGTGAGATACAGCACCTTGCGCTCGCCGCCGGAATTGCCGGACCAGGTCACCGCCTGCAGCAGATGCGTCTTGCCGAGGCCGACGCCGGCATGAATGTAGAGCGGGTTGAACATCACGGGATCGCCGCGGCGACCTTCCGCGACCTGGCGGGCCGCCGCATGAGCCAGCGTGTTGGACCGGCCGACGACGAAGCTGGCAAAGGTCAGGCGCGGATCGAGCGGCGAGCCGCCGAGCGCGTCATGGCTTGCCGACACCGGCGCAGTTGCAAACGAGCGCAATTCGGGCGCGGGGCGACCGTCGGCGCGCTCGATGCGGCGCACTTCGACGGGCGCAGCCGTTTCCTTCACCGGAGCCGTCGCACGGATCGCCGAGCGGACGGTAAGGTCGATCTTGTGCACTTCCGGCATCTCGGCCTGCCAGCAGGACAGCACGCGATCGGCGTAATGCGCCTGGATCCAGCTCTTGAGGAACCGGGTCGGAACCGACAGGTGCACGCTCTCGTCGTGCACGCTCTCCAGATCCATCCGTGCGAACCAGCTCGTGTAAACGTCCTCGCCAACGCTCGTCCGCAGACGTCCCTTCACCCGCGACCAGCGATCCTGTTCCGTGTTCGTCATTGCCTTCGTACTTCCAAGTCTGAGAGATATTCGTTGCGAAAGCGCCGCGCAGGTTGGCTGCCACGGCGCGACCTCTAGCGGGCGCGGTCTGCTCCGGACAAAGCTCTCCCGTGCGGCGACCATGCGCCACCCGACAGATCAGCTGTTTGGAGAAGATGCGCCCCGCGAGGTCAGCGCGTACTCGACGGACGCTGCGGGTAGGAACTGACGTCCGAGGGGTTGATTACGGCACCACTGGAAATTTGCGCTTCGGCTGTCGTTGGTTCGACTGCAGTGATGATACCGTAAGGCATAAGTCCTCCCCCTCCCGCCGCGACGTATCGCGGCAAGTTGTCAGCTTGCTCGTGTCTTCAAATTCGAACTGCTGCTACCGAACACCGAAATGCCCGGCGCTTCGCCGCCGCCGTGTCGTCGTCAACCCGTTCACTCGCTCCGCGTTCCCGCTGCCAGATTCCGACCGACGTCCTGGTCTCTCTTGTTCGATCCCCCAAATTGCCGGGGACATCGCCGGAGAATTTTTGACACAGGTCGTCCGTCCTCATATCGCTATGAGCCGTCAATCCAGCTTCGCTTGGAAAGCGTCGCTAACGCACACACCGCCGCCGATTTGTGCGTCCGCCCCTGGGTCTCAAACCGCGCTGATCTGGAGAGCCGTGGGCGTCGCGAACAAGAAATAAATACACCAAGCACATTTCCTGACAATCCGTGGATTCGACGGGGACCGAGACTCTTCGCAACTGTTGCGGCGTTGCCGATGCTGAGTTGCGAAAGCAAGTTTTTGAATCAGCGCACAGATTCACGCGCGTCACAAACGACGGTGCAATACCAAAAATTTTTCATAGAAAATTTACATTTGGTCTCGCGCCGGTCATTTTTCCAATCGCTGTCCAACGCTATGTGCATAAGTAATTCGCGAGACGTCATTTTTCTCGATTACTTTTGCAGGGTAACCCCGCATCGCAAGTTTCGCCGCGAAATGCTTGCGCGCTATTCCATCTATCCAGCTTAGCGAAGGACAATCTGTGGGCGAGTGCGGCGCATTAAGCATGTTGAGCCGGTAGAACTACGGACGCGACGAAACGAAACATGACACGCAGTTCGTCGCGCGGCAACGCGAAGTGTTCTCGCGCTATGAAACTTCCACGACAAAAGTCGAGACAAAAACAAAAAGCCCGGCGCGAGCCGGGCTTCGTGACAAATGTGTCTTCCAGTCAGCTCACGCGCCGAGCTTTTACTTGGCGAGCTTGGCGATCCGCTGCGACAGACGCGAGACCTTACGGCTCGCGTTGTTCTTGTGAATGATGTTGCGCTGCGCTGCCTTCATCAGCTCGGGCTCGGCGCGGCTCATCGCCTTCAGTGCCGCCTCGCGGTCGCCGCTCTTGATCGCTTCCTCGACGGTGCGCACCGCGCCACGCATCTGCGTGCGGCGCGACTTGTTGACGATGGTGCGGCGGGCAATCTTGCGGGTCGCCTTCTTGGCGGAGGTGGTGTTGGCCATGGTTCTCTAACTGTCCTTCGGCGGTGATCGCTCGGTGGTCGGGCTTGCGCGCACCGGCCGGTTCAAATCTCAACTCTGATGTATTTGTCCAAGGTGGTTTTCTTGGGTGTCCTTGAGGCGGCCATGCGAGGAGCGCAAAATGCTGCCCCGCGCCTGCGGCACTGTCCAAAGAACAGCGGCGGCAGGATTGCGCCCGCCGCCATCGGCCGGTCTTATAGATGGCGCGGGCTGAAGCGTCAACGCTTTCGGGACCCAAAAAGGGCCCGAAATCGCCCCCGCGGGGGCCGGATAAGCCGCTGAAGAGGTTGAATTTCCGGGGGGCGCCCGGTAAGGCCTGACGACGCGTGGGGCGCGACTGGGAGTTAGGGTGACGCATGATCCGCGGCTTTTTCCGTCTGATCGGCCTTCTGCTGCTGGCCGGCAGCTTCATCTTCATGGTCTATGACGGGGCCCGCTACGTCGCCGACCAGAGCCTGCGGTTCACCCAATTCGGCCAGTTCTGGAACGACATCCACCAGTCGAGCCAGCAGGCATTCCATGCCTGGGTGGATCGCTTCGCGCCCTGGCTCTGGAATGACGTGATCCGCCTGCTTCTGGAGCAGCCGGTGTTCGCAGTGCTCGGCATTGCTGGCATCCTGCTGATGATCCTGTTCCGGCCGCGCAAGCCCTTGATCGGCTACACGCGCGACTGACTTGTCGGCAGCCCTCCTTGGCTGCAGCACTCAGTAACGGGGCTGCCATCATCCGCGTAAGGACATATATAGGTGACAGCCGGCCCGCAGGCCGTTGCCGCGTCGGCCGATGTCCCGCCTGGAGGTGTCCATGTTGTTCATGCGCAAGACCACCGCGTTGCCAAGCGCCGCCGAGGCGCTGCCGGGCCGCGCGACGCCGATCCCGACCGCGACCACCCATTTCGTCAATGGCAGCAAGTTGCAGCCGCCTTATCCGCAAGGCCTCGAGCAGGCGGTGTTCGGGCTCGGCTGCTTCTGGGGTGCGGAGCGCAAATTCTGGGAACTCGGCGAGGGGATCTACACCACCGCGGTCGGCTATGCCGGCGGCCACACGCCGAACCCGACCTATGAGGAAGTATGCTCGGGGCGCACCGGCCACACCGAAGTGGTGCTGGTCGTGTTCGACCCGAAGAAGATCTCCTACGAGAAGCTGCTGAAGACGTTCTGGGAGAGCCACAACCCGACGCAGGGCATGCGCCAGGGCAACGACATCGGCACGCAATATCGCTCCGCGATCTACACGTTCAGCGACGCGCAGCGCAAAGCCGCCGACCAGTCGCAGGCGATGTACCAGAAGGCGCTGGCCGCCAAGGGTCTCGGAGCGATCACAACCGAGATCGCGCCGGCCGGCGAATTCTACTTCGCCGAGGACTACCACCAGCAATACCTCGCCAAGAATCCGGCGGGCTATTGCGGGCTCGGCGGCACCGGCGTGTCCTGCCCGATCGGCGTCGGCGTCACCGCCTGATCGTCTTGTTGAGAAAGAGCTCGCTCCGGAAAGCCGGTTTGCGCTCTTGCCGGGCACGGCGCTAAGCCAATGGGAGGCCGGCTTTTCCGGCCTCCCGCTCGACCCTCGAAAACCTTTTATTAACCATAAGTGGTGCAAGACTGGGCCTGTCTCGCCGTTGAGGGATAGGTCCGGTGCCGGTTGCACGCGCGTTACGATTGCCGATCACTGCCGTTGTGGCTGCGCTCGCGCTGTCTGGCTGCATGAGCACGTCCGGTCCCGTCGCCGTCGGCCCGCAAGGCGTCGATGCCGTCAGCTATGGCCCGGCCTACGCACCCGCTCCGGTTGCCGATGCAGGCGGCGGCGGTGCGATCAGCGCGTTGCGTTCCGCCTTCGCCAGCGCGTCCCCTGGTTATGGCTATGCCGCGCCGGCCGCCGCCCCGGTCGTCTATGCCGCCGCCCCGGGTGGACCCCCGGCCGGCTACGACAACGGCTATCATCTTGGCCCCGGCGACAAGCTCCGCGTCGTGGTCTACGGCCAGGAAGGCCTGACCAATTCCTATGCGATCGACGCCGCGGGCGCGATCACGATGCCGCTGATCGGCTCGGTGCCGGCGCGCGGCCGCACGCCGGCCGGGCTTGCCGGCGAAATCTCGGCACGGCTGCGCAACGGGTTTATCCGCGAGCCTTCGGTGGCGGTCGAGATCGAGTCCTATCGTCCGTTCTTCATCCTCGGCGAAGTCCAGGCACCCGGCCAATATCCCTACGTGCCGAACATGACGGTCGAGAGCGCGGTCGCGATCGCCGGCGGCTTCGCGCCGCGGGCCCGCCGCGACAGCGTGACGCTGACCCACACCGATGCGTCCGGCTCCGGCCGCTTCGTGGTGCCGCTGGGCACGCCGATGAGCCCGGGCGATACGGTGTTCGTCGGCGAGCGCTGGTTTTAGAAAAGTCGTCATGGCCGGGCTCGACCCGGCTATCCATCTTCGCTCGATGGATTGCCGGGTCAAGCCCGGCAATGACGGATGCTACTTCTTCAAATGCTTTGCGAAAAATTCCATGCTGCGCGGCCAGGCGATGTCGGCGCTTGCCTTGTCGTAGCTGGCGCGCTCGTCGCAATGGAAGCCGTGCTGCGCGCCGGGATAGATGAAGACCTCGACCTCGGGCCGCTTCGACTTGATGGCCTCGACATCGCTCAAGGGAATGCCGGCATCCTTCTCGCCGAAATGCAGCTGCGTCGGCACTGCCGGCTTGTCGTCGGCGAAGCGCACGATGGCGCCGCCGTAATAGCCGACCGCGGCTGACAGCCCGGCGAGCTTGGTGGCGGCAGCATAGGCGACGCTGCCGCCGAGGCAGAAGCCGGTGATGCCGACCGGCCCGGCGGGCTTCACCGCGTCGATTGCGGCCTGGCTGTCGCGCAGCATCGCGGCCCAGTCCGGATTGGCGACGAACTTCCGCGCCTCGGCGATCTCGTCGGGGGAATAGCCGCTCTGGAAGTTCGGCGTGATGCGGTCGAAGATCGATGGCGCAACCGCTACATAGCCTTCCTTCGCCAGCCGGTCGCAGACCGAGCGGATGTGGTGATTGACGCCGAAGATCTCCTGGATCACGACGACCGCGCCCTTTGGCGCGCCGGCAGGATCGGCGCGGTAGGCGCCGAGTTCAAATCCGTCCGAAGCCTTGAGTTTGATGTCTTGTCCCATGGTCCATCCTTGTCAGTTTGGGGGTTGCATGAAGGTCATCGACGATGTGGTCCAAAGCGCGATGAAATCGTCATCGCGCTTTGGCTCTTCGTTTGAGCGTGGCCGTTTCGAAAAACCGCTTCGCGCTTTCCGGACCATGCTCTAGCGCCACATCCAGTTCTCGCCCCAGTCGGCCTTCCAGCCGGTCAGCCGGTGCTTGCGGAATTGGAGGAAGAGACGGTCGTGGTGCGGAAACAGCCCGCTGCCGCCGAGGTCGCGGAAGGTCAGGAATATCTCGTTGCCGTGCCGTCCGCTGACATAGGTGAGGGGCGTGCCGAGCGCGCGCTGCGCGTCCGCAACGCCCATGCCGAACACCAGCGGCGTGGTGTTGGACAGCGTCGCGGTGAAAGTGGACGGGGCTGTTACGAACGGCAGCTTCTGCGCGCTCGCCCCTGTCGTGGCCGCAGTCAGCAACAAGGCAACGGCGATTGTCTTCATGGCGCGGTCTTTCCCGGCGCGCCCTCAAGGCCGTCCAGGAACGGCAGCACCGCGGCGATGAACGCCTGCGGCTGGTCGATGTTGACGGCGTGGCCGGCGTTCGGAATCACCGCCTTCTGCGCACCGGGGATCTTTGCCGCCATGTAGTCGGATGCCGCCAGGAACGGCGTGTCGTCGGCGCCGACCACAACCAGCGCTGGCGCCTGGATCCCGGGCAGCGATTCGATCACCCGTGCATCGCGCTGGGCCAGCATGCCGCGCGCCGCGAGCGCGAGGCCCCTGGCGTCGCGATGGGTGACCGACGCGCGCTCGGCGCTCAGCGATCTCAGCACCTCGAGCCCTTCGCGGTCGAAGCGGTCGCCGGTGTCGCGGGCGCGCTTGTTCCAGACCTCGCGGGCGTCGTCCTTCTTGAAGCCCGGGCCGGTATCGATGATCAGCAGCGCCCGCACCCGCTCCGGATGGGCGCGATGAAAGGCGAGCGACATGTAGCCGCCGAGCGACAGCCCGCCGACGATCGCCTTGTCGGCGCCGGCGGCGTCGAGCAAAGCGGCGATGTCGCCGACCGTCAGCGCTTCGCTATAGGCATCGGGATCGTCGGGATAGTCGGATTGGCCGTGCCCGCGCATGTCCCACAGGATCAGCTTGTGCCGCTGCGACAGCGCCTCGATCTGGCCCTGCCACATCGCCGACGTCGAGGAATAGCCGTGGGTCAGGATCAGCGGCGGGCCGCTGCCGTGAACCTCGTAGTAGATGTCGACGCCGCTGCGGTTGAGCTTGGCCATTGACGGGCTCCTTGTGTCTCTCTCGCCGCTGTCATCGGACGGCGTTGCCGATCCCTGCTGCCGACGCTTTGAGCAAGCGCCAGTCGATTAGACACGAACGCTGGCATTCCAAAAAGCGTCATGCCGTTGCCGCATCGCACAACAGGCATCTTCGGAAATTTATTCTTTTCGAGCAATTCCAAATTGGATTGCCTCCAGCCGGGAACCGGATCATTGTTTCGGCAACTGTCGCTGACCCGGTGGGCGCCGGCCAAGACCCAACAGTGAGTTGCCGCCGTAAGCGGCTTCCTACACCGGAAGGGGAGAGAGATGCCAAATCTCAATATCAACGGACGGAATATGTCCGTCGAGGCGGCCAATGACACGCCGCTGCTTTGGGTCATCCGCGAGCAATTGCAGATGACGGGCACCAAATTCGGTTGCGGCGCCGGTCTGTGTGGCGCCTGCACGGTTCACGTCAACGGCGAAGCGGTGCGGTCCTGCCAGACCTCGGTCGCCGACGCCGTCGGCAAGAAGATCACCACCATCGAAGGCCTGTCCGCCAAGGGCGATCATCCCTTGCAGAAGGCCTGGGTCGCCGAGCAGGTGCCGCAATGCGGCTACTGCCAGTCCGGCCAGATCATGCAAGCGGCGGCGCTGCTGTCGAAGAACACCAACCCGACCAAGGAAGAAGTGGTCGCGCATATGGACGGCAATCTCTGCCGTTGCATGACCTATTCACGAATCCAGAAGGCGATCATGCGCGCTGCGTCCGACATGCGCACCGCATCGGCCACCGGATCCGAGCGGAGGGCCACATGAACAAGCACGTGAACAACCTCGCGCCCGAGACGACCGATCTCAGCCGCCGTTCCTTCCTGGTCGGCACCGCTGCAACCGGCCTCGTGCTCGGCTACTCAGCGTCCGGCATCGACCAGGCGCTCGCGGCACCCGCAACCGCCAACTTCGAGCCGAGTGTTTGGTATTCGATCGCGCCCGACGGTCTCGTCACCGTGACCTGCGGCAAGGCCGACATGGGCCAGCACGTCGCCTCGACCATGGCGCAGATCGTCGCCGAAGAGCTCGGCGCGAACTGGAAGGACATGCGGGTTCAGCTCGCTTCCAACGATCCGAAGTTCAACGATCCCGTGCTGGGCGCGCAGATCACCGGCGGCAGCTGGTCGACGATGATGAACTTCGATGCGATGAGCCGCGCCGGCGCCGCCGGCCGTATCGCATTGACCGAAGCGGCGGCGGCCTCCATGGGCGTGCCGGCCGGCGAGCTGGTGGTGCGCGATTCCAAGATCAGCCATGCGAAGTCGAAGAAGTCGATGTCGTTCGCCGAAGTGGTGAAGAGCGGCAAGGCGACCAAGACCTTCACGGCGGATGATCTGAAGGCAATCAAGCTCAAGACGCCCGACCAGTACACCATGATCGGCGTCTCGGTGCCGCAGCTCGACATTCCGTCGAAGGTCAACGGCACGGCCAAGTACGGCATCGACGTGATGGTGCCGGGCATGGTCTACGGCGCGCTGGTCACCCCGCCGGTGCGTTACGGCGCCACCGTGAAGTCGGTCGACGATAGCGCAGCCAAGAAGCTGCCCGGCTTCATCAAGGCCGTCACCCTCGACGACAAGACCACAACCACGACCGGCTGGGTCGTCGCGGTCGCCAACACCTATGCGCAGGCGAAGAAGGCCGCGGCGGCGCTGAAGATCAGCTATGACGGCGGTCCAAACGCAAAACTGTCGAGCGAATCGCTGTTCGCCGAGGCCAAGCGGCTGCAGGGGCTCAGCGATTCCGGAGAGTTCTTCGTCAAGGACGGTGATCCGAACGCGGCCTTCGGCTCGGCGGCCAAGCTGTTGGAGGCGGAATACACCACCAACATCAACATCCACGCGCCGATGGAGCCGATGAACGCCACCGCGGAGTTCAAGGGCGACATCCTGCACATCTATTCCGGCAACCAGTTCGCGACGCGCTCCGGCGCGATTGCGGCCGGCGCCGCCGGGATCGATCCGAAGTTCGTGGTGATGCACCAGATGTGGCTGGGCGGCGGCTTCGGCCGGCGTCTCGACGCCGACATGATGGTGCCCGCGGTGCAGGCGGCGAAGGCCGTCGGCAAGCCGGTCAAGGTCATCTACACGCGCGAAAACGACATGACGATGGATTTCTCGCGTCCGCTGACCTACCAGAAGGTGAAGGCCGGCATGGACGGCGACGGCAAGATCGTCGCGATGAGCCACGACGTGGTCTCGGCCTGGCCGACCGCGCGTTGGGGAATCCCCGATTTCCTGACACCGTCGGTCGACAAGAAAGGCCCGCTCGACTCCTTCACCGTGAACGGAGCGGACTTCTTCTACACCGTGCCCAACCACTATGTGCGGGCGATCAAGAACGAGATGGCGCACAATGCCACCCCGTCGGGTCAGCTCCGCTCGGTGGCGCCGGGCTGGACGTTCTGGGCGGTCGAAAGCATGATCGACGAGATCGCGCATGCGACCGGCAAGGACCCGGCGCAACTGCGCATCTCGTTGCTCGACGGCAAGGGCAAGAATGACGGCGGCGCGCAGCGTCTCCGCAACACCTTGCTCGCTGCGATGGGCCTTGCCGGCTACGGCACCAAGCAGCTACCCAAGGGCGAAGGCATGGGGGTTGCCTGCGTGTCGTCGCAGGAGCGCGCCACGGCGAGCTGGACCGCCTGCGTCGCCCATGTCGCTGTCGCCCCGTCGGGCGAGGTGACGGTAAAGAAGCTGACGGTTGCGACCGACGTTGGTACGCAGGTGAATCCCGACGGCATCCGCGCCCAGGTCGAGGGCGCGGCGCTGTGGGGCATGTCGCTGGCGCTGTTCGAGAAGGCGACGTTGAAGGACGGCGGCATCGAGCAGACCAACTTCGACAGCTACACGCCGCTTCGGATGAGCCAGCTGCCGGAAGTCGCGGTCAACGTCATCGCCAATGGCGAGAAGGCGACCGGCGTCGGCGAGCCCGCGGTGACGGTGGTGGCGCCGGCGATCGGCAACGCCGTCTTCAACGCGGTCGGTGCCCGCGTCCGCGGCCTGCCGATCACTGCGGAAGCCGTCAAGGCGGCGATGAAGGCGTAACGACCTGAACGAACAAGGACGCCGGAGAGCGTGAGCTCTCCGGCGTTTTTCTTGGCTCCGCGCGTCGGCCGGGCGGTGACGGCATCAACATCCTCGAAGCCGCAAAAATTCATGATTCGCCGCCGACGCTCGCATCCGCATTGATTTTCGGGCGGCCTGAATTTGCTGGCGGATTTGGCGATCCCTCAAATTGTATTCATTGCGCTTAAGCGCCGTTCAGCATCCCCATTAAGCCGGAGGGAACGCATCGTCAGGTAGCGTCCCGGCGTCGGTCGTTACCGCGACGGGGATGCCATGACTGCCTTAGCCAACAACCAGACTTCGAAGCGCCGCCTCCTGCTGGCGTCAGATCGAAGCGACCAGAGCAACGAGCTCGCGAGCATTTTGCGCTCGGTGGGCGAGGTCGATACCGTTCCGACCTCCGACATTCCCGAGCAGCCGGCCCGCGATCTCTCCGGCATCGTCGTCGACATCAACCTGCGCTCGCCCGAAGCCGTGCAGCTCGTCCGCGCCAAGCTGCAGGCCGACGCCTATCGCGAGATGCCGCGGCTGTTCGTGCTGGCGGATGCCTTGCATCACGCCTCGATGCAGGCCTGGGCGCTCGGCGCCACCGACACGATCTCGCGGCCGTTCGATGCGCGCGGCATCCTGCAGCGCATCCGCGCCGCGTTTCCCGACAACAGCGGTTATGACGAGACCGATCGCGGCAAGGCGCTCAACCGCGGTGTCGAAGCCGCGCACGGCGTGATGGTCAAGATGTTCGAGCGGATGCGCGCCGGCGAGCCGCTCAAGTTCGAGGACATCGTCGCCGCCGAAAACAAGATCCTCAAGGCGATCAAGCACAACTCGCTGCGCGAATGGCTGACCACGGTCGGCTGCCATCACCAGGAGACCTATCGCCACTGCCTGTTCGTGACAGGCTTTGCAGTCGCGTTCGCGCAGCACCTCGGCATGCGTGAGGACGATCAGCGCCGGCTCGCCCGCGCCGCGCTGCTGCACGACGTCGGCAAGGCCTTCGTTCCGGTCGCGCTGCTCGACAAGCCCGGCGCATTGACGGTCGAGGAAATGGCCGAGATGCGCGAGCATCCGCGCCGCGGCTACGAGGCGCTGTCCGCGCAGGGCGGCTTCCCGCCGGAAATGCTCGACGTGATCCTGCACCACCACGAATTCCTCGACGGCACCGGCTATCCGAACGGCCTCAGCGGCAACCAGATCAGCGACATCGTCCGCGTCACCACGATCGTCGACGTCTATGCCGCTTTGGTCGAGAAGCGCGCCTACCGGCTGCAGTTCACCCACGCCAAGGCGTTCTCCATGATGGAGGAGATGGGCGGCAAGCTCGACCAGCAATTGCTGCAGGCGTTCCGCCCGGTGGCGTTCGGGCATTATTGAGCCCTCAACCCCGTCATTGCTACGTCGCTTCGTCGTCGCAATGCCGGCTGAGGCGACGGCTCTAGCCAATCAACGCAAGTCGTGCTCCTTACCTCCGCCTAGATTCCGGTGATCATCGGCAAGACCGATGCTCCGACGGGTGAGGACGATCATGGATACGGCAACGACCGGGGATTTCGACATCCCCGCCGACATCGCGGCAACCCTTGTCGATCCCGTCGCTTATGCGGATGACCGCATCCACGACAGCTATCGTTGGCTGCGCGCCAACAACCCGCTCGGCATCGCGCGACCCGAGAAGTTCGATCCGTTCTGGGTGGTGACCAAGCACGCCCATATCCAGGCGATCAGCCGGCAGAACGAGCTGTTCCACAACGCCGACCGGCCGACCACGCTGACGACGCAGGCGCTCGAGGAGCGCGTTCGCAAGATCACCGGCGGGCCCAATCTGGTGCGCTCGCTGGTGCAGATGGACGCGCCCGATCACCCGAAATATCGCGCGCTGACGCAAGGCTGGTTCATGCCGGCCAATCTCGGCAAGTTCGAGGCCCGCGTCCGCGAGATCGCGCGCGCCACGGTGCAGCGCATGCTCGCGAGGGGCGGCGCCTGCGACTTCGTCGAGGACGTCGCGCTCGGCTATCCCCTGCACGTCATCATGGAGATCCTTGGCGTGCCCGAGGCGGACGAGCCGCGCATGCTCAAGCTGACGCAGGAACTGTTCGGCCCGCAGGATCCCGACACCGCGCGCGTCCGCGACGCGCTGAGCGCGGAGCAGGTCTCCGCGATGCTGCAGGCGATCATCGCCGACTTCTCCGCCTACTTCCGCAAGATCACCGAGGATCGCCGTCAGCACCCGCGCGACGATCTCGCCACCGTCATCGCCAATGCGAAGATCGGCGGCGACTACATGCCGGAGCACGATCAGACCAGCTACTACATGATCGTCGCGACCGCGGGCCACGACACCACCTCATCATCGACCGCCGGCGCGATCTGGGCGCTGGCCAGGGACCCCGCGGAATTCGCCAAGGTGAAGGCCAACCCGGAACTGATCCCGGGCCTGGTCGACGAGTCGATCCGCTGGATGACGCCGGTCAAGCATTTCATGCGCTCGGCCACCGCGGATACCGAGCTCGGCGGCCGCAAGATCGCCAAGGGCGACTGGCTGATGCTGTGCTACGCCTCGGGCAATCGCGACGAGGAGGTGTTCGAGGACCCCGATCGCTTCCGCAGCGATCGCAAGCCCAATCGCCATGTCGCGTTCGGCTATGGCGCGCATCTCTGTCTCGGTCAGTACCTCGCCAAGCTCGAGATGCGCATCCTGTTCGAGGAGCTGCTGCCGCGCCTGAAGTCGCTGTCGCTCGATGGCGAGGTGAAGATGACGCAGGCCTATTTTGTCAACGGCCCGAAGAAGCTGCCGATCCGCTTCGAGGTGAATTGACGCGGCCAGGCCACGTCACTCCAGCATCTTCCTGAGCTCCGCCTTCGCGACCTTCTCCAGCGTCGAGCGCGGCATGTCGTCGACGAAGCGGATCTCGCGGGGCACCTTGAAGTCCGCGAGCCCGGAGCGGCAGGCGGTCATGACGTTGTCGTGCAAATCGGCCGGCAGGGCGGCGACGCCGGTTTGCGGGATGATGAAGACGACCGGCACTTCGTCCAGCATCGGATGCTTCTTCGCCACGACAGCGGCCTCGCGCACGCCCGGCACCACCGCGATCACCTGCTCGATCTCGGATGCTGCGACATTCTCGCCGCCGACCTTCAGCATGTCCTTGGAGCGATCGCCGAACTTGATGTAGCCGCGCTCCAGCATCGTGACGCGGTCGCCGGTGATGAAATAGCCGTGCTCGTCGAAGCTCTCGCGCGTGGCCGTCTCGTTGTGCAGATATTCGGCGAACAGCGACAGGCCTGGAATGCCCTTGATCAGGAGGTTGCCGGTCTCGCCGACGCCGGTCGGCGTGCCGTCGTCATTGGTGATGCGGATTTCGTATTCGGGCGCGGCACGGCCGATCGACATCGGCGTGTTGGGTTGATCGACCTCGCCGATGATGCCGTGGGTGATGGTCTCGGTCATGCCCCACCAGCCGATGATCTTGATGCCGAACACGTTGAACGCCGGCGGCTCGTTCACGGCGGTGCCCCAGAGCCGGAACTTGTGATTCTTCGGCACCTCGTGCTCCAGCAGCGCCTTCATGCAGAACGGGATCGTCGAGGTCCAGGTCGAGCCGTGCTCGAGCGCCACCGGCCAGAAGCGGCTCGCCGAGAAGCGCGGCTGGATCACACAGGTCGCCCCGACCCACAGGCTCGCCAGCATCGAATAGGCCAGCGCGTTGGTGTGGAACAGCGGCAGATAGGTCTGGTGCACGTCAAAGGCGTGCAGATCCTGATGCGCGGCGTTGACCTTGGCTCCCCACAGCGCGTTGGTGTGGGTCCACAGCACCGCCTTCGGCCGCGACGTGGTGCCGGAGGTATATTGCACGCTGCAGGGCGCAAGCGGATCGGTCGGGCGACGCGGCCGGTCGGCGCTGTCGGCAAACAGCACGTCGAAACTGTCGCCGCGCGCGGGCGGCTGTGCCGGCGCTTGCCCGGCGTCGTGCGCGGTTACCGCGATCCAGCGCAGGCCCTTGCAGTTGGCTGATATCAGCTCGGCATAGGCCGGCTGGGTGATCGCGGCGACCGCGCCGCAATGGCCCGCAAAATATTCGATCTCGGCGGCGGCGGAACGGGTGTTGGTGGTGACGGCGATGGCACCGAGCTCGACGCAGGCGAACCACGACATGATCGCCTCGATGCAATTGTCGAGATGGATCAGGACATAGTCACCCCGCCGGATTCCGCGCTTCGCAAGACCCGCAGCGAGCGCGCCGACGCGCTCATGGAATTCGCCGTAGCTCCAGCGCCGTGCCGGCGCGTCGAACGGCGCCCAGATCAGGAACGGATGATCGCGGCGCACCTCGGCGCGCATCCGCAGCAGCCATGGCACGTCGAGCCCCGCAAACGGTCCGACGACGCCCGGCACTGCTTTTGAATTGCTCATATGTCCTCCCGCGTGGCCTTGCCGGCCGCCATTGGTCTTGGTTGGGAGCAGTTCTGCCATCGGTGTGCGCCGAGAGCAAATCGGGATTTGCAAAGCGGTTTTGCGTTGAAGCAATCTGTTCCGCCGCGCGGAAGAGATCGATATATTCGCGGCATCCGTCATCGGGCGCGCACTCGCACGCCACGCCGGCTCGCAATGACGAGCGAAAGCTAGGTCGCGCCCTTCTCGTACGACGAGATCTCGATCAGGCTGCCGTCGGGGTCGCGGCAATAGACCGAGCGCAGCGTGCCGCGCGCGCCTTGCTTGGCCACCGGGCCTTCCTCGATCCTGACGCCATTGGCTTTCAGATGCGCGACCACTTCCTCGGGCGTGCTCGAAGTGAGGAAGCAGAGATCGTCGCTGCCGGCCGCCTCGTGATCGGCGGTGAACCAGTCCACCTTGTCGGCATCGCGCGGCCGCACATTGATCTTCTGGTTGCCGAACACCAGCGAGGTGCGCGGTGTCTTGCCCTTGCCGGGGTCGAACACCTTCACCTCCATGCCGAGGATCCTGCTGTACCAGGCAACCGAGCGCACGACATCGGTGACGTTGATCACGAGATGGTCGAGCCCATTCACCTTGACGGACATGATCGATCCTCTTCGGTCCAGAGTGCTTTCGAGCGATGTGGTCGCCGGTTCTGGTGCGATCAGAGCCGAAGCTTAGTCTTTCGTCGCGGTCGGCGGCGCACGTGTCGCACTGGCCGCTTCAGGCATTGTTTGTTAAAACCGCGCCGCACGCAACGCAACAGAAACGGGCAGGGCGCCAAACCCTGCTGAATTGGGAGAAACTTCATGATTTCACGCCGTACCGCGCTGGGCCTGATCGGGTCGGGGATTTCGACATTCGCGATCGGCCGCGCTTCCGCTGCCGACTATCCGGCGCGGCCGGTGCGCTGGATCGTGGGTTATCCGCCGGGCGGCGCCACCGACATCATCGCGCGCCTGGTCGGGCAGCGGCTGTCGGAGAGGCTCGGGCAGCAATTCGTGATCGAGAACAAGCCGGGCGCCGGCAACAATATCGGCACCGAGGCGGCGATCAACGCCGAGCCGGACGGCTACACCGTGCTGCTGGTCAATCCGGCCAACTACATCAACGCCTCGCTTTACGCCAATCTGAAGTTCAACTTCGTGCGCGACGTCGCGCCGGTTGCTTCCTTCAATCGCGTGCCGAACGTGATGACCGTCAACAAGGACGTGCCGGCCAAGACCGTTGCCGAGTTCATCGAATATGTGAAGGCCAATCCCGGCAAGGTGAACATGGCCTCTTCCGGCAACGGCACCTCGGTGCATCTCTCCGGCGAGATGTTCATGGCGATGACCGGCTGCAAGATGCAGCACGTGCCGTATCGCGGCGCCGCGCCCGCGATCACCGACATGCTCGGCGGCCAGGTGCAGGTGATCTTCGACAACATGCCTTCGATCATCCAGCACATCCGCTCCGGCGCGTTGCGCGCGCTGGCGGTGACGTCAACGGAGCGATCCTCGCAGCTGCCCGATGTTCCGTCGGTCGCCGAAACCGTGAAAGGCTACGAGGCGAGCGCGCTGTTCGGCATGGGCGCGCCGAAGAATATGCCGAAGGAAGTTATCGCCAAGCTCAACACCGAGATCAACGCCGTGCTCGCCGAACCCGACATGAAGAAGCGCCTGGTCGAGCTCGGCGGCGATCCGCTGATCCAGACGCCGGAAGCCTTCGGCAACGACATCAAGGCCGAGACCGACAAGTGGAAGAAGGTGGTCGAGTTCGCCGGCCTCAAGGTCGAGTAGGCCTCGCAAGAGGTGCGATGCTGGATCGCGCGAGACCAATGTGGCCCGCGCGGTACGGCCGGTCCCTGGCCGAAGCCAAATTCGTCGGCCTTGACGCGGAATAAAATGACGTTCAGGAACCTTACAAAGGATGCCGTATCTTGCTAACTGCGGCATCCGAGGAGCCGGATCATGCGCGCATCGGGATTGGCAATGCTTGTTCTGGGAACGGTGACGCTCGCAGGCGCGGCGAGTATCACGCCCGCTTCCGCCGATCCTTATGACTACCCATGGTGTGCGCAGGGCCCGAGCCTGGGCTATCCCGGCGAATGCGCCTATCGAACCTACGAGCAATGTCTCGCGAGCGTGTCCGGCCGCTATCTCTATTGCGGCGAGAATCCGCGCTTCCTGTTCAGCGAACCGCCGCCGCCACCACCGGGCCGCTATCAGCGCCGGCACCGGACCGTTTATCCCGACTAGCGTTGCGGCATCGCCGCAAGGCAGTCTGTCGCCACCGTTCCTGACGTTCGTCCCCGCGCCGGGCCACATCCTGACGCGATCGTGAAGTCGCGCGCTTGACGTCGCGCCGTTTGCGCCTATACTAAACCACATGGTTAAGTATCAGGACGAGACGCTGGACCGCACCTTTGCCGCGCTTTCCGATCCCACCCGCCGCGCGCTGCTGGCGCGGCTCGGCGACCAGGAAAGCCTGTCGGTGAGCGAGCTGGCGCAGCCGTTCGCGATGTCGTTGCCCGCGATCATGAAGCATCTCGACGTGCTCACCGATGCGGGTCTCGTCGCGCGCGAAAAGACCGGACGCACGGTGGCGTGCCGGCTCACCGCGCGGCCGATGGAGCAGGCGATGAACTGGCTCAATCGCTATGCGCAATTCTGGTCCGACAACCTCGACCGCCTTGCCGCTTTTGTGGAGGAAGATCCATGGCAAACAAATCCGCAGTCGCCGCCGACGCCGGCCTCGCCGCGCGCCCAAGCCTCACCCTCACGCGGCGGCTCCGCGCGCGGCCGGAAAAAGTCTACGCCGCGTGGACCGAACCGGAAAATCTAGCGCAGTGGTTCGGACCGGGTGGGGTCAAGCCGGCCACGACGCGCGCGGAGCTCGATGTCCGCGTCGGCGGACGCTATCGCATCGGATTCATCGGCACCAACGGCGAGTATCACGAGGTCGGCGGCGTCTATCGTGAGGTGGTGCCGAACGAGAAGCTGGTGTTCAGCTGGGCCTGGCATTCGACGCCCGAACGCGAATCCGAGGTGACGATATCGATCAAGCCCGATGCCGGCGGTACGCTGCTCACCTTCCATCACGCGCAGTTCGTCGATGAGACCGCCCGCGACAACCACCAGCGCGGCTGGACCGCATTCCTCGGCAATCTGGAAAGCTTTGTCGACGCCTGATCTGCAAAGGAGCATCCCCATGCAACAGCACAAGATCGTCTCGCGCGAGGAATGGATCGCAGCCCGCAAGGCGCTGATGGTCGGTGAGAAGGAGTTGACCCAAGCCCGCGAAGCGCTGAGCCGGCAGCGCCGCGAACTGCCCTGGGTCAAGGTCGACAAGGACTATGTGTTCGACGGGTCGGGCGGCAAAATGACGCTCGGCGATCTCTTCAGGGGCAGGCCGCAACTCGTGGTGCAGCACGTGATGTTCGCGCCGGAATGGGACGCAGCGTGCAAGAGCTGCTCGTTCTGGGCCGACGGCTTCGAGCGCATGGTCCCGCATCTGGCCGCGCGCGACACCACGATGCTCGCGATCTCGCGGGCGCCGCTCGCCAAGCTCGACGCATTCAAGGCACGGATGGGCTGGACCTTCGACTGGGTCTCCTCGGGAGGGAACGACTTCAACTACGATTACGGCGTCTCGTTCACGCAAGCGCAGATCGATGCGGGGACCGCGAAGTACAATTATGGAACGACCCCGCTCTACGGTCCCGAACTGCCCGGCATCAGCGTGTTCTGTCGCGACGAGCAGGGAAGCGTGTTCCACACCTACTCGACCTTCGCGCGCGGCCTCGACATGATGAATGCCGCCTACCACTATCTCGACCTGACGCCGCTCGGCCGCCACGAGGAAGGATTGCCCTATCCGATGGATTGGGTGCGGCTACGTGACCAGTACCAACCGGCGCCGGTTCAGGCATCCTGCTGTCACTCCTGATCGTCATTACGAGCGCAGCGAAGCAATCCATCGCGCCGCAAGTGTCGAGATGGATTGCTTCATAGCTTCGCTCCTCGCAATGACGGGGAACCAAACAGCAGGAAGTCATCCGCATGCCTTACGTCGATGGATTCATCGTCGCCGTGCCGAAGAAGAAACTCAAAGCCTATGCGCAGCTCTCGAAGAAGGCCGGCAAGGTCTGGCGCGAGTATGGCGCGCTGGATTATCGCGAATGGGTCGCCGACGACGTCAAGCCGGGCAAGCTGACGTCGTTTCCGCAGAGCGTGAAACTGAAGGCCGGCGAAACCGTCGTGTTCGCCTGGATCACCTACAAGTCGCGCGCCCAGCGCGACAGGATCAACGCCAAGGTGATGGCCGATCCGCGCCTGGCGTCGATGGGCACGGGCGACGTTCCGTTCGACGCCAAACGGATGATCTATGGCGGCTTTGCCAGCCTCGTGAAGGTCTGACGCGGCACGGTTTCGCCGCAATCCGCGCAGTAACCGGCTGTTAAACATCACGCTCAGCGAGCCGCGCGATGCCGCTTGCGTTTACTTGGTGATCCCGTATACTTTGCAATACAAAGTTCGGGCGAATCATGCGTGACCTCGACAAGGCGTTGGCCGATATCCTCGCGATCCGCAGCCAGATTGCGGCCGGAACGGCGTTTCGCGGCTATGGTCCGGCGACCGTCGCCGCCACCAGCGGCATCGCGCTCATCACGGCGCTTGCGCAATATCTCTGGCTTGCCGATCCCACCGCTCATCCGATCGCGTTCCTCGCAGGCTGGGCGGCGGCCGCGTTGGTCTCCGCCGTGCTGATCTGGATCGAGATGCAGGCGCGCTCGCGCCGGCATCATTCCGGCCTTGCGGACGCGATGGTCCAGCAGGCGATCGAGCAATTCGTCCCGGCTGTTATCGCCGGCGTGCTGCTCGCTGTCCTGCAATGGAAGTTCGCGCCCGAGACGCTGTGGATGCTGCCGGGCCTGTGGCAGGTGCTGGTCAGCCTCGGCGTGTTCGCCTCGGTCCGCCTGCTGCCGCGCACGATCGCGCTCGGCGGCGCCTGGTATTTCCTGTCGGGCTTCACGGTGCTCTTGATCGCAAGCCAGAGCCACGCGCTATCGCCCTGGACCATGGGACTGCCATTCGCGATCGGCCAGTTGCTGCTCGCAGCGCTGCTTTATTTCGCTTCCGGAGGCCACGATGCCGAAGACTGACCTGACCACCGCGCCGTTCGCCTATGATGGCCTCGACCGCGTCATCCACGAGAAGGCGCGGCTCGGCCTGTTGACCTCGCTGATGGCGCATCCGAAGGGGCTCGCCTTTGCCGATCTCAAGCAGCTCTGCGGCCTGACCGACGGCAACCTCAGCCGGCACCTGCAGGTGCTGCAGGAGGCCGGTCTCGTCGACGTCATCAAGGGCTATGAAGGCAATCGTCCGCATACCACCTGCCGCCTGACCAAGAGCGGCCGCCGCCGTTTCCTCGACTATCTCGCCGTGCTCGAGCAGCTGGTGCGTGACGCGGCCAAGGCCGCCGGCACGGCCGAGAGGGCCGCCGGCACGGCAGAAAAGGCCGCCGGCAAGGACGACCGCGCAGCTAGCCGCCTCGGTATCCAGCCGGTTTGAACCATCCCATTTTTGTCCGGAGACTTTGTGATGCAAAGTAACGTCGCGCTCAAGCCGGAGGCCGCCATCAGGCTCCATGTCGGCATCATCATGGATGGCAATGGCCGCTGGGCGACGCGGCGCGGCCTGTCGCGCCTGCGCGGACACGAGGCCGGCGTCGAGGCGATCCGCCGCATCGTCGAGGCCGCACCGGACCAGGGCGTCGGCACGCTGACGCTCTACGCCTTCTCGAGCGACAATTGGCGCCGTCCGAAGGCCGAGGTCGCGGCGCTGATGGGGCTGCTGCGGTTCTATCTCGCCAACGAGATCGCCGCGCTCGTGCGCAACGGCGTTCGCCTCACCGTGATCGGCCGCCGCGACCGGCTGCCCGACGGCATCGCCGCAGCGATCACGCGCGCGGAGGCCGAGACCGCCGGAGGTACCACGCTGCATCTGCGCATCGCGATCGATTATTCGGCGCGCGACGCCATCCTGAACGCCGCCGCACGCGCGGCCGGCGCCGGCGAGCTGAGCCGCGAGACTTTCGCCGATCTTATCACCGGCGAGGCCGGCCTGCGCGACGTCGACCTGATCATCCGCACCTCGGGCGAGAAACGGCTGTCGGACTTCCTGCTCTGGGAGGGCGCTTATGCCGAGCTGCATTTCACCGAGCGGATGTGGCCCGAATTCGATGCCGACGATCTCGCCGACGCGCTCGGCTCCTTCCATCGCCGCGAGCGCCGCTTCGGCGGACTGACCGCGATTGCGCCGGCGGAGGTGCCGAACCTCTAGCGCGTCAAGCCGCGCCAACTGCTCTCTTCCTAAAGCCCGGCCGGGGGGTTGGGCTCCTTCTCTCACAAGATGCGGGGACGAACGATCACGCCAATCATAGCGGGAGCGATCATCCATGCGCATTCTTCTCATCAACGTGCCGCATCCGGCGATCGGCAGCCGGATCCCCGACGACCATCTGCCGCCACTCGGCCTGCTGTCGATCGGCGGGCCGCTGATCGATGACGGCCACGACGTCGGTCTTATCGATGCCGAGTTCGGGCCGATGCCGGTCGAAGCCATCGTGGCGGAGGCATCGAGATTTGCACCGGATGCGGTGCTGTTCGGCCATTCCGGCTCGACGTCGGGCCATCCTGTCATCACCGAGGTGGCGCAGGCGATCGTCACGGCCGTGCCCGGTGTCCGGATCGTCTATGGCGGCGTGTTTCCGACCTATCACTGGCGCGACATCCTGCGCGAGGAGCGCTACGTCACCGCGATCGTGCGCGGCGAGGGCGAAGAGACCGCGCGGCGCCTGATGCGGGCGCTGGAGGCCGGCGAGGATCTCCGCATCATCAACGGCATCGCATTCCGCGACGATTATGGGCCACGCGTGACGCCGCCTGCGCCTGTTATCCGTGATCTCGATGCCTATCGCGTCGGCTGGGAATTGATCGATCACGCGCGCTACAGCTATTGGGGCGGGCTGCGCGCCGTCGTTGTGCAATTCTCGCGCGGCTGTCCGCATCTGTGCAATTACTGCGGCCAGCGCGGTTTCTGGACGCGATGGCGGCACCGCGATCCCGTGCGGTTTGCGAAGGAGCTGGCCCGGCTCCATCGCGAGCACGGCGTCAAGGTGATCAATTTCGCCGACGAGAATCCGACCGTCTCGAAGAAGGCGTGGCGGGCCTTTCTCGAGGCCTTGATCGCGGAGGATGTCGATCTGATCCTGGTCGGCTCGACCCGCGCCGACGACATCGTGCGCGATGCCGACATCCTGCATCTCTACAAGAAAGCGGGGTGGCAGCGCTTCCTGCTCGGCATGGAAAACACGGACGAGAAGACGCTGGAGTTGATCCGCAAGGGTGCGACCACCACAATCGATCGCGAGGCCATCCGTCTGATGCGCCGGCACGGCATCCTGTCGATGGCGACCTGGGTGGTCGGCTTCGAGGAGGAGACCGATCGCGATCATTGGCGCGGTCTCAGGCAGCTGTTGTCCTATGATCCCGATCAGATCCAGATGCTCTACGTCACGCCGCATCGCTGGACGCCCTATTTCCGTCTCGCGGCGGGGCGGCGCGTCATCCAGACCGATCGTAGGCTCTGGGACTACAAGCATCAGGTGCTGGCGACCCGGCACATGCCGCCGTGGCGCGTGCTGCTCTGGTTCAAGTTCACCGAGATGGTGCTGCAATGCCGCCCGAAGGCGCTGCTCCGCGTACTGCTTCACCGAGACGCCGGACTTCGTCACGCGATGCGCTGGTACACGCAGATGGGCCGCCGGGTCTGGCCGCACGAAATTCTCGGCTTCCTGCGCGACAAAAGACTGAAGCACGGACCGACGGTGCAGGAATTTTGGGGCGCGCCGCAGGATATGGAGGAGGAATCGATGTCGTCGCACCGGCCCGAGCGCCGCGTCGGCACATCACGCGCAGCGTAAGTCGATACCGTCTTGCCGTCTTCTGGATAACTGGCGCTGATGACTGGACGCCCGAGTCATCAGCGCGATAATTTCCAGATCGGCTGCGCAGAACAAAAAGAACCGTGGCGGTCGAGGCGTCGAGTTGAGCATACAGGTTGCGATCTTAAAAATATTGGCCAGTCACGTCGGCAGCAGAGCCACCCTCAATTCACTTAAGCACGACCTTGCAATCCTCTCATCGAGCGGCGACGATTGGCATGCACGGATCAAACGTCTGGCATCGCGGGTCCCCGAACTCGACATCTTTAGCCATAGCTATGTGCTCCGTGACGTCGAAGGCTGGGAGATCACATCGTCCGGTCGTGAGTTCCTGCGCGCGCTGGAAGCGGTCACGCAAGACAATCTGCCGTCCGCGCCAGCGGCCGAGGCCGCGATCCGCGCCGAGGGCAAGCTGATCGTGGTCGGTCACCGCTTCAAAAGCCGGGTGCGGCCACAGCGTGATCCCGAACAGAGCACGTTGGCGCGCCGCCGGCCGATCCGCGAGCCGCATTGAACCTCACTGCGCTGCACGCGACCTACCTTCGGGACGTGGCTCCGGAGGTCGCAGATGGCTGCTTTGGCTCAATCGATCGCACGCGCGTTTCCGGCCAATTCGCTTCGAAGCAGCATCGCCTGGCATGTCCTGCTGTTTGCCGCCGCGGCCCTGTTCGTCGCGGCGCTCAGGGCGAGCTACGGCCTCGATCTCAGCGCCGGCTTCTTCTGAAGCATGATCCGGAAAAGTGCGAAGCGGTTTTCCGAAGAGATCTTGCTCAAAAAAGACCGCGCGACAAATTCTCCTGCGGCAGGTCATACTGGGTTAACCGGACCGAGGTAGCTAGGCGCACGCTTTCCTTGCATCTCGACCCCTGGCCGGTTTTCCATGGATAAGCCGATGCGCTGCCAGTGCGGCAGGACGCGAACCATTGTGCTCGACAAGCATTTCCGCACCGCGCTGATATGCCCAAAATGCGATGAGGTTCAGCTGGCCAGCCCGGCGAGGCCAGAAGAACGGCTGTTGACCGCACGCTGAAGCGCGATGAGATCGGGTTGAATCGTCATCGCGTCTAGCTCGTTGTTTAAGCATGATCTTTCCGGAAAGCCGCTTCGCACTGTTCCGGATCATGCTCTGCGCGGTCGTTTTCGGCGCCGAAACCCGCTAGGTTCCGTCTGACGAAACGGACCGAAGCGAAACCCGATGCCGCAGCCTGCCCATACCGCCGCCATCACCCTTGCCGACATACGCCGTGCCGCGGATGTGATCCGGGATGCGGTCATGGTCACGGCCTGCAATGAGAGCCGCACGCTGGGCGAGATCTGCGGCTGCCGCCTGTTCCTCAAATTCGAAAACCTGCAATTCACGGCGACCTTCAAGGAGCGCGGTGCGCTGAATCGCCTACAGGCGCTGTCGCCCGAGGAACGCAAGCGCGGCGTGATCGCGATGTCGGCCGGCAATCACGCCCAGGGCGTGGCCTATCACGCCAAGCGGCTCGGCATCCCCGCCACCATCGTGATGCCGATCGGTACGCCAATGGTGAAGATCGAGAACACCAGGCGGCACGGCGCCGAGGTCATCATCACCGGGCAGACGCTGGAAGAATGCTTCGCGTTCGTCGGCTCGCATGCCGCGCAGAAGGGCCTGATCCTGATCCATCCCTATGACGATCCGCTGATCATCGCCGGCCAGGGCACGATCGGACTTGAAATGCTCGCGGCGGTGCCGGAGCTCGATATCCTGGTGGTGCCGATCGGCGGCGGCGGGCTGATCTCGGGCATCGCCACCGCTGCGAAGGCGCTGAAGCCGTCGATCCAGGTCGTCGGCGTGCAGGCCCAGCTCTATCCGTCAATGTACAATACGGTCAAAGGCGAGCAGCTGCCGATGCGCGGCGACACGCTCGCCGAGGGCATCGCGGTCAAGGCGCCCGGGCAGATCACCACGAAAATCGTCCGCGAGCTCGTCGACGACATCATCCTGGTCAGCGAGGACCAGATCGAGCGCGCGGTCGCGACCCTGATCTCGATCGAGAAGACGGTGGTCGAGGGTGCCGGAGCCGCCGGCCTCGCCGCCGTGCTCGCGGCACCGACGCGCTTTGCCGGCCGCAATGTCGGCCTGGTGCTGACAGGCGGCAATATCGACACCAGGCTGATCGCCTCGGTCCTGACCCGCGAGCTCGCGCGCGAGGGACGGCTGACGCAGCTGGCGCTCGACATCGTCGACCGGCCTGGACAGCTCGCGGCGGTGTCGATCCTGCTTGCCGACGCCGGCGCCAATATCATCGAGGTCTCGCATCAGCGCACCTTCTCCGACCTTCCGGCGAAGGCGACGCTGCTCGAGCTCGTGATCGAAACGCGCGACCGCGCGCATCTGGAGGAGGTGCTGGCAAGGCTCGGCGCCGCCGGATTTGCGGTGCGGGAGAGTTAGCTGTCAGACTGCTTGACCGTCATCCTGAGGCGCGAGCGGAGCGAGCCTCGAAGGATGAATCGGCCACCAGCCGGGCCGTCGATCCTTCGAGACGCGCGTTCCGCGCTCCTCAGGATGACGGATTTCAATGGGCGAACTAACCTTCGTCATCACCCGCCGCGAGCTCGGCGAGCTTCGCGATGGTGTTGATGTTGCGCGCGGTGCCCTTGGCGGCGGCGGGGATCTTCAGCTTCGAGCGGCCCATGCCGCTGCCATAGGCGACATAGATCTCGCGCTTGCCGAGCCGCACCTCTTCGTCCTGCCGGCCCTTGATGTCCTTCAAGGCGTCCTTCGGCGGTGGCTCGTCGAGGAAAATCGCGACAGTATAGTTCGGCGGCGCTTTCGGAAACGGATTGGCCTTCAGCACCGCGGCGATCTCGTCCGCGCTGCGGACGACGACGCCGACCGGCTTGCCGGCATAGGCCTGCAGCCGCCGCTCCAGCGCGGCCTTGACCTTGGCCGCGCCGAGCTTCGAGGAGAACACGACATTGCCGCTGGCGATATACGTCTGCGCGTCGGCAAATCCCTCGTCGACGCACATCGCCTTCAACTCGGTCATCGGCAGCTTGCCGGTGCCGCCGACATTGACCGCGCGCAACAGGGCGACGTAACGCGGCATCGACTAGCCGTCGGCTTTCTTCTTCGCGGGCTTCTTGGCCGGCGGCAGCTCTTCCATCGCCTTCTTCATGGCGCGGGCATAGGCGTCGGCGGCGTTCTCCGCCGAATTCTGCAACCGCTTGGCGGTCGCGGTTGCGTTCAGCATCGTGCTCTTGGCCAGGAAGCGGAAGCGCGCCTTGGCCTCCTTGTCCTTGGCCTTGGCCGCGCGCGCGACCCAGACGGCCTGACGTTTCCTGGCAGCCGCCATCACGGCCTTGGTCTGCGCTTTTGCGGTTTGCCGGATGACGGCGTCGAGGTCGGCTTCGGCCATTCAGATGCACTCATTGACTGGACATGCGCCGGAGCGGGCGCGGAGGGAGGGGAGCTACCCTAGCGTAACCGGTACCGTTTGAACATGCGATCGTTTTGCGATGTCCCCGCGGCTGCCGCCACGATCGGCGGCAGGCGTGCCGCTGGGCTGGCCGCCGGCGGCCGATGACATGCTCTACCGGGCGTGCGGTCCGGCATGATATAGCGGCGCAGCCCGGCCCAAGAGCCGCGCAGCCCGAACGAGGTTTCGATGCGAGCAATCAGCCGACGGAGCCTGCTTGGCGGCCTTGCCCTGCTGGCGGCATCGCCTTCGCTTGCGGCGGCCGCCGCGGAGACGCTGAGCGTCGATGCCGGCGAAGGCCGCGTCACGCTCAATCGTTTTGCCTGCGGGCGTACCGGCAAGCGGCCGGCGGTGCTTGTCCTGCACGGCTCGCGCGGCTTCGACCTCAGGCCGCGGGCCTATGAGCGTTATGCCAACGCGCTGACCGCAGACGGCATCGACGCCTATTTCGTTCGCTACTACACGCCGGCCGACGAGCAGGCGCTCGAGACGATGCACACCAGCGATCGCCGCGAGGCCTACGAGAGCGGGCGTTTTGACGCCTGGGCTGCGCGCGTCTCGGCTGTGCTATCAGCGGTGCTATCGGGCGCGGACAGTTCCGGCCGGATCGGACTGCTCGGCTTCTCGCTCGGCGGCTACGTTGCCGCTGCTGCGGCGGCCCGCGACGCGCGGGTGTCCGCGCTGGCCGTGCTGTATGGCGGCATGCCCGACAAGATTGCGCCTGAGGTCAAGCACCTGCCGCCGATGATCGAGCTGCACGGCGAGGCGGACCGCAACGTCCCGCTCGCCAAGGGTGAGGCGCTTGTCGGGCTCGGCAAGTCGGTCGGCGCCGAAGCGGAGATCGTCCGATATCCGGGCAAGGCGCACGGTTTCGATTTCGCGGACAATGATCCGATGACCGCTGATGCGGTCAGCCGTGTTGCCGACTTCTTCCAGGCCCGCCTGAGCGCGGCTTGAGGCCGAGGGCCGTGCGCGGGGTGCGCTAGTCTCCTGACGACCCCGGCGGAACCTTCGCGCCGGCCAGCAGTCCGGCCAGCTCCACCTGCCGGCCGAGTCCGGTCTTGGCCAGCACCGCCTTGAGCTGGTTGCGCACCGTTTCGCGGGAGATGCCGAATGCGCCGGCGATTGCCTCGACGGTGCGTCCTTCGCCAATGCCGCGCGCAACGCGCGCCTCCGCCGGCGTCAGGTCGAACAGACCCTGCAGCACTTCCGCGGTCGGCACCTCGGCCGGTACCACCGGCGTCACGATCACGATCGCCGCCGCGCGGTCGAACAGGTCACGCGCCGCGCCGTGGATCGGGACCAGATGCACGATCAGCGGCGGCCGATCCTCCTGCGCCGCGATCGGCACCGAGCGCACCTCCACGCCGATCAGTCCCTGATCAAGCGCGGCCAGGGCCTGGGCGAACAGCGTGTCGGCAGTGGTCGCCGCCAGCGTCAGGCGCTCGCCGCGATCCTGCATCACGTCGGGCACGAGGCGGTCGAACAGCGTGTTGGCCGCCATCAGGCGGCCGCCGCGCCGCAGCACTGCCGCGGGCAGGCCGAGCATCGCCAGCGATTCGGTTGCCGCCCTGGCGCGCTCCATCCCGAGCCGCGCCGACAGCAGCGCGGCACGCGCCAGATGCGGCCGCAGCGCGTCGAGCTGCTCGATTGCTTCCCGCTCGATCGGTCCGTGCTGGTATTCGCGCTCGACGCTGTAGATCAGCACGTCGCCGCTCGGCACCGGGATCGCCGTACCGGCGCCCCATCCGAGCCCGCGCGGGCGGAAGAATTCGCGGATCTGGAAATCCTGCTGCACCTCCTCGGGCGTATCGAATACGTCGATGTCGCGCAGGAAGCCGGCATGGTTGGCCGCGAGCAGGCGCGGCAATCGCCCGTTGCGCTCGTGCCAGCCGCCTTCGACATAGGCCACCGTGTCGTCGTGCATGTCGGGGGACGCGACCCAGCGGACGTCGTGTGGGGCCGCCGTCAGCAGCACGATACCGCGCGCACGCGCGATCGCACCGACCTGATGCAGGACATTCGGCCACAATTCGGGGACGACCGCGGCCTCATAGGCCAGTTCAATCAGATGCTCGTGCAGGTCGTTCGCCATCGGTCATCCCAAAAACCGTTGTTGCCCAATAGATAAACCCGGCGACCCCGGAAATATTGCGTAAAGCAATTCAGCCCGAGCCACGAGTCCGGATTATTCCGGTGCGCGTTCACGCGCATCAGGGCAAAATACGACGTTTCCGCCGCTCTTCTTCTCGATTTTCGGGCGGGCGCGTGGGGCCTCGCTCCGTCGGCTGCGCCCCGGCGCACGGCCGCCGGCGCCCGGACGACGAATTCGAAGGCCGATGCCAGGTCGGCGGGTCAAGCCCAAGGCTTGATAGAGGCTTGATGAAGACTCGATAATCAAGGCCTGACGATCATCGCCGTGTGTGGCGAAATCGAAGCTGCGTGACAGGCGGAAATATTCCGAAGCATCCCGAAACCTGATTGGCGTGGATCGACGCTGCGCCAGGCCTGCCGGCGTCACACATTTGCAACGCTGCACACGATCGTTCGAGCATGAACATCCTTTAATTTGTATCCGCGCAATCCGTAGCGCCAGCTACGGCATGATCCGGAAAGTGCGAAGCGGTTTTCCGGAAAAGATCATGCCTAGGGAGCGGCCTCAAGCGTGATGACGATTCAAACCTGGTCTCATCGCGCTTTGGGCAACCACCTCTGACATTCATGCGAGCCATCGTCGGCTCGGGGAGAGCCGATGATCAGCCGCAGGGCGCTTTCCGGATTGTTGATGACGCTGGTCGGCCCCTCGTCGCGGGCCGGCAACGACGGGCTGGCGCTGGGCCATTGCCGGGGATCATGCGCGAATGTCGACTTGTCGACCCTTGGCTACGATCAGTTCTGCCGGTCGTTGTTCGAGATCGCGGCAAGCGGCAGGCTGCATGCGGTCGCAACCGGTTCGGAGATTCGCGGAGAGATGCGATCTCTGTTCCGGGCGCGGCGGCTTTATCGGCCGTCGCGTGACGAGATCCGGGTTCTCTGGCGCGCGCCCGCGGATGGATTCTCGGTCGTGAAGGTCGAGTTCGATCTGGAATGCGGCGTGCCGGTGCGCGGATGTCTTGGAATTCCCGACGGAGAATTCAAGGGATTGATCCTGCTCGGCCACGGCATGGCGAGCACGCCGGAGCGCTGCTTCGACGATGCCGATAAGGACTACATGAACGCGCTCGGCAAACGGCTATGTCGGGACGGCTATGTCGTCTGGTGTCCTTACATCGTCCAGATCGGAAATCAGGAGAGCCAGAACAACATCGCCGCGATGCTGGCATCCCACGGTGTCTCCGCTCACAACGTGTCATGCGCATCGCTCGATGCCGGCGAAATCGTCTGCCGAAAGCTCACCGGCGCGTCGGGTTTGAACGTCGGCGTATACGGGGTGTCCTGGGGCGCCTTTCTCGCGCTCCATCTGGAAGCCGCTACGGGGCGGATGCGGCCGACCGTCGTCTCCGGATATATGCGCGACGAGAAGAGGTTTCTGACGTCGCCCGTGATCAGCAAGAATCTCGGCGTCGAACTTGCGGCTTACATTCATTTCAGCAACGGCCGCGCCAAGTACACCGGCGCGGAGCTGGCGTGCCTGCTCTGCCCGTGCCCGCTGTTCGTCGAGATCGGGAGCCGCGACGGTGCAAACGCCGTGGAACTTGGGCGGGATGAGAAGTTTACGCAAATGCAATCTGTCTACGCATCGTCAGGTCATCCACACTTGATCGACATGGACGTCTTCGATGGCGCGCACGAGGTCAGCGGCAAGCGCGCGCGGCCATGGCTATCCGAACATCTGGCGTCGCCAGCCTATCAAGACACCGCTCGCTTGAAGAACGCCATCGCGCTGTGAGCGCAGCCTGACCTCGACCGTACCGAGGGTGCGCTCGCGTGGATCACATTGACGGGAGCTTTCGGCGCCGGCGGCATGCACTGAGCCGGTCCGCGCGGCCGCAATGGCTGTGTCATGGTGGCATTGCAGCGCACCTCAAAGCTGGCTGTAGTCGGGATCGGCGCGCAACTATCGCGGTCGAGTTGCAGGATTGTCGGATTGGCCGCGTTATGATCTGCTGCAACGCACCTGCCCATCCTGACCTTCGGGTCTGAGGGAACTCGACGTCATATATCCGTCTCGTAGCGTCTGTTGGTAGCCGAAGGGTTGGACTGCATGAGTGATACGGAACGCATGCGCGGTCGTTTGGCAGGGCTTCTCGTATCGGCGGGATTGGTGGCGGCGGGAGTATCAGCGGCCCATGCCCAGGCGGGGCCGCCCGGGCCTCCTGCCGTGGGCGTGTTCGAGGCGGTGAAGCGGCCGATCACCGAAACCAATGAATTTCTCGGACGCATCGAGGCGCCCAACCGCGTCAACGTGGTGGCGCGCGTCACGGCGTTCCTGGACAAGCGGAACTTCGTCGAAGGCTCCGAGGTCAAGGCCGGCGACCTGCTGTACCAACTCGAGCGCGGCCCGTTCGAGGCCGATCTTGCATCGAAGAGAGCGCAGGTCGCCCAATTGCAGGCGACGCTGGTCAACGCCAAGCTGACCACCGATCGCGCCAAGGCCCTGATGGGCGGGCCGGCCGGCCAGCAGTCGAACGTCGACGCCGCAGTCGCCAACCAGCAGAGCCTCGAGGCACAGGTGCAGGCCGCCCAGGCGCAGGTCGACCTGTCCCAGATCAATCTCGACTACACCATGATCCACTCGCCGATCGACGGCAGGATCGGACGCACGGCGGTCACCGAAGGCAACGTCGTGACGCCGAGCTCGGGAACCTTGACGACCATCGTCAGCCAGGACCCGATGTATGTCACTTTCCCGGTGCCGGTGCGCGAGGCGCTCGATCTGCGCGACCGTTATGCGACGCGCGGCGGCTTCAAGGCCGTCATCATCCGTTTGCGCCTGACGGACGGCCGGCTCTACGAGAAGACCGGTGAGCTGAATTTCGTCAACAACACGATCGCGCAGAATACCGACACCATCTCCCTGCGCGGCGTCATCCCCAACCCGGCGACGTACACATCCGTCGCGGCCGGCGGCGCGATCCGCGAACTGACCGACAATGAGTTCGTGACCGTTCTCCTCGAAGGCGTGCAGCCGGTCGAGGTGCTGGCGATCCCGCGTTCGGCGGTGCTGTCGGACCAGCAGGGTGAATATGTCTATGTCGTCGGCGCGGACAACAAGGCCGAGCAACGGCGGATCCAGCTTGGGCAATCGACCGCAACGATTGCGGCGGTGACGAGCGGCATCGCGCTCGGCGACAAGGTGGTCGTCGAGGGATTGCAGAAGGTCAAGCCGGGCGAGGTGGTGGCGCCGGGGCCTGTTAGCGCGCTGATCCAGTCGAGCATGAAGGTTTCGGCGGACGGCGGCGCCAGCAGCACGCCGAAATCGACGGGCAATAACCCATGATTTCCGCTGTCTTCGTCGATCGTCCGCGGCTTGCGATCGTCATCGCGTTCGTGATCACGATCGCGGGCGCACTGGCGCTGATGCAGATTCCGGTCGCCCAGTTCCCGGACATCGTGCCGCCGCAGGTCACGGTCTCCGCCGTGTTCCCCGGCGCATCGGCTGAAGTGGTGGAATCGAGCGTCGCCCAGCCGCTGGAAGCGCAGGTCGTGGGCGTCGACAAGATGCTCTACATGAAGTCGACCAGCGGCAATGACGGCAGCTACACACTGACGGTTTCCTTCGCGCTCGGCACCGATCCCGATATCAACACCGTCAACGTCAACAACCGCGTGCAGAGCGCGCTTGCGCAATTGCCGACCGAGGTGCAGGCGCAGGGCCTGACCGTGCAGAAGAAATCTTCGGCGGTGCTGCAATTCATCGTACTGTACAGCAAGAGCGGCGAGCAGGACCCGCTGTTCATTACCAACTACGCCATCATCAACGTGCTGGACGCGATCTCGCGCACGCCGGGTGTCGGACAGGCCTCGCTGTTCGCGAAGCTGAACTACTCGATGCGGATCTGGTTCGACACCCAGCGCCTGACCAGCCTCAATCTGGCGCCGTCGGACGTGATCGCCGCGATCCGGGCCCAAAGCGTGCAGGCGCCGGTCGGCCGCATCGGCGCACGTCCGATCAGCAATGACCAGCAGTTCCAGTTCAATGTGCAGACGCAGGGCCGCCTGACGACATCCAAGCAGTTCGGCGACATCGTGTTGCGGGCCAATCCGGATGGATCGGTGCTGCGGATCAGGGACGTTGCTCGCGTCGAGATCGGCGCGCAGAACATGGATTCGGAGTCGCGGATCGACGGCAATCCCGGCGTGCCGATGGGCATCTATCTCGCGCCCGGCGCCAATGCCGTGACCACGGCCAAGGCGGTGCAGGCCGCGCTTGCGCGGCTGTCGGAGCGGTTTCCGCCGGGGCTGACCTATCTCGTGCAGTACGACTCCACCACCTTCGTGTCCGATACGATCAAGGAAGTGATGAAGACGCTCGGCGAGGCCTTCGTGCTCGTCGTGATCGTGGTGTTCCTGTTCCTCGGCAATCTGCGCGCCACGGTGATCCCGGCGGTCGCGGTTCCGGTCAGCCTGATCGGCGCCTTCGCGGTGCTGCTGGCGCTCGGCTATTCCGCCAACACGGTCTCGCTGCTGGCGATGGTGCTTGCGATCGGCATCGTGGTCGACGACGCCATCGTCGTGGTCGAGAACGTCGAGCGCGTCATGGAGGAGGAGCCGGAGCTGTCGCCGGCCGACGCCACCAAGAAGGCGATGGCGCAGATCACCGCGCCGATCATCGCGATCTCGCTGGTGCTGCTCTCGGTGTTCGTGCCGATCGCGTTCATCCCGGGCATTTCCGGCACGCTGTTTCGCCAGTTCGCGGTGACGATCAGCGCCGCGATGGTGATCTCGGCATTGAATGCGCTGACCTTGTCGCCGGCACTGTGCGCCGTGTTCCTGCGCCATGGCGGACCGCGCCGCGGCATCATGGGGCGGGTGCTCGGCAGCATCGACTGGGTACGCGACCGCTACGCCGGCGTGGTGCAACGGCTGGTTCGTGTGGCGGTGCTGTCGCTGGTCGCGGTGCTGGTGTTTGCCGGCGCGGTGTTCGGCGTGTCGAAGATCACACCGACCGGCTTCCTGCCGGAGGAGGATCAGGGCGCCTTCTTCATCGCGGTGCAATTGCCCGACGGCGCGTCGGTGGCGCGCACCAGCGAGGTCACCAAGCAGGTCGAGGCGCTGTTGAAGAAGAATCCGGCGATCGACCATGTGCTGTCGATCATCGGCTTCTCGCTGCTCGACGGCGCCAGCGAGCCGAATTCGGCCTTCATGGTGGCGCGCATGAAGGCGTTCGCCGATCGCAAGGCCGTCACCGACTCGGTGCAGGCCGCGATCGGGCAGACCTTCGTCGGGGGATCGCAGATCCGTCAGGCCTCGGTGCTGCCGTTCAACCTGCCGCCGATCATCGGGCTTTCGACCTCCGGCGGCTTCGAATATCAGCTCGAGGCGCTGGAAGGGCAGGATCCGGCTTCGCTCAGCAGCGTGATGGGCGGGCTGATCGGCGCGGCGAACCGAAATCCAAATCTGGCCCGCGTGTTCTCGACCTTCACCGCGACCAACCCGTCGGTTTTTCTCGATATCGATCGCGCCAAGGCGCAGGCGCTCGGCCTCAACATGGCCGACGTCTTCACCGCGCTCCAGGCCACGCTCGGCGGCATCTACGTCAACAACTTCAACCTGTTTGGCCGCACCTGGCAGGTCAATGTGCAGGGCGACGCGGCCAACCGCCGCGACATCCCCGACATCTGGCAGATCTATGTGCGCAACAGCGGCGGCGAGATGGTGCCGATCCGCTCGATCGCGTCCTTGCGGATCGTGACCGGTCCGCAGGTGATCACCCGCTACAACAATTATCGTTCGGTCACCGTGAACGGCAGCCCGGCGGCAGGCGTGTCCTCGGGCACCGCGATCGCGACGATGGCCGATCTCTCCAAGTCGACGCTGCCTTCGGGCTACTCCTATGAATGGACCGGCACCGCCTATCAGGAGCAGGCCGCCTCCGGCCAGACCGGCATCATCCTTGGGCTCGCGGTGCTGTTCGCCTATCTGTTCCTGGTGGCGCTGTATGAGAGCTGGACGATCCCGATTCCCGTGCTGCTGTCGGTCACGGTCGGCGTGTTCGGTTCCTATCTTGCGATCAAGCTCGCGGGTCTGAATCTCGATCTCTACGGCCAGATCGGCCTCGTGGTGCTGATCGCGCTCGCCGCCAAGAACGGCATCCTGATCGTCGAGTTCGCCAAGGAGCAGCGCGAGGCCGGCAGGCCGATCGTGGAAGCCGCGACGATGGGCGCGCAAATGCGTTTCCGCGCGGTCATGATGACCTCGATCGCCTTCATCCTCGGTTTGGTGCCGCTGGTGGTCGCGACGGGCGCTGCGGAAATCAGCCGCCGCGCGGTCGGCACCGCGGTGTTCGGCGGCATGCTCGCCGCAAGCTCGATCGGCATCTTCCTGGTGCCGATGCTGTTCGTCACCTTCCAGGGCTGGCGCGAGGGTGTAAAGAACCGCTTTGGCAGACGGAGCAAAGCCGAGCAGCCTGCCTCGCATTAGATTCCGCCTAATCCCTTCGCGCATTAGCGGGGCGCGTGGGGCGGGGCTATGCTGCTGGCCTCATCGATGGAGTTCCGGATTGAGCGTTGCCTTCACCAAGGAAGAAAGTGCCGAGACGGCGGCCGAAACGCTGTTGCCGGACCGTCCCATTTCGCCGCATCCCAACCTGGTGACCGAAGCCGGACGCAAGGCGCTGGAGCGTGAGCTCCAGGCGGCGCGCGAGGCCTTTGAGGCCGCGCAACAGCTGGACGACGTCAACGAACGGCGGCGGCAGTCGGCGGTTCCGCTACGCGACGTGCGCTATCTCACGGAGCGGCTCCGCACCGCGCAGGTCGTGCCTGACCCTGCTTCCACCGAAACCGTCGCCTTCGGCAGCACGGTGACGTTCAGCCGCGCCGATGGGCGGGTGCAGACCTATCGCATCGTCGGCGAGGACGAAGCCGATCCCAAGGCAGGCTCGATTTCCTTTGTCTCGCCGGTGGCGAGGTCGCTGATGGGCAAGGCCGTGGGCGACGTCGCAGGCGCCGGCGATCAGGAACTGGAGATCGTCGCGATCGCTTAGCGAGTGATGGGATTAGATTGAATGGCGGTCGCAAAGGCGGCCTGCTCCCTCTCCCGCTTGCGGGGGAGGGCCGGGGTGGGGGTTCTCTCCACGAGTCACATTGTGGAAAGAGCCCCCACCCGCATCGCATTTTCAATGCGATGCGACCTCCCCCGCAAGCGGGAGAGGTGCAGGCAGTCTGCGGCATCATCGATTCAACCTGACTCCGTCGCGCTCGCGCAAATGCGACGTGAGTGGATACGGCTGCCTGCGAAGTCCGATCACGCCGCCGGCAGGGCAAGCCGCTCGATGGTTTGAATATGCCGCGCCAGCAGGCTGCAGGCCTGTTCGATGTTGCGCGCGCGCAGCGCCTGCAGGATCACGCGGTGATCCTGGCTCGGCCGCGGCCGCCAGCCGGCATTGCGCGCCATCGCGAACACCAGTCGTGAATTCGCAAGCTGCAGGCCGTCGAGGCTGGCAAGCAGTCGCGGCATCGCGCACGGCGCCACCAGTGCGTGATGAAAGGCGCGATTGGCCATCTCGAAATCCTGCACCGTCTCGGCATTGTCGCCTTCGATCATGGCGAGTTCGATCCGTGCCAGATGGGCCGATGTGAGCCTGGGGGCGGCATTGCGCAACGCGACCACTTCGAGCGCGGCGCGCATCTCGGCGATCTCCTTCACCGATCTGGTGTCGAGCGGCGCGACCCGCACCCCGCGACGGGGCACCGCAACGACGAGGTGCTGCGCCTCCAATTGCCTGAAGGCCTCGCGCACCGGGACGTGGCTCGAGTGGAATTCGCGCGCGACATGGTCCTGCCGCAGCGGCGCGTCCGGCAGCAACTCGCCGCTGATGATGCGCTCGCCGATCGCCTCGGCGATGCGCCCCGCGGTGGTCGTGTTCTCACCTTCGTTCGTCATAGATTATCTATCGTAAAAACGGGTGCGCGTTCGTCCGAGCTCGGCTAGCATCGTTCTAAGTCCAAATATCATAGATAATATACCATATTATCTATGATCTATAGCAAACGAGAAGGCAAGCTCTATGGTTGATGTCGTGGAGATCGAACGGACCGACAGCCGCAGCAGTGCAGCGCCCCGCAAGACCTGGGAGCGTGCCGAGGCTGAAGCACTCTATAACCTGCCGTTCGCGGACCTGATGTTTCAGGCGCAAGGCGTGCATCGCGCCAACTTCAATCCGAACCACGTCGAAACCGCGAGCCTGCTCAGCATCAAGACCGGCGGCTGCCCGGAAGACTGCGGCTACTGCTCACAGAGCGCGCATTACGACACCGGCCTGAAGGCCACTCGCCTGATGCCTCGGGAGGAAGTGGTCGCGGTCGCGCAGCGCGCCAAGGACGCCGGCGCAACCCGCTTCTGCATGGCCGCGGCCTGGCGCAGCCCGAAGGACCGCGATCTTGACCAGGTCTGCGACATGGTCAGCGCGGTGAAGGGCCTCGGCATGGAAACCTGCGTCACGCTCGGCATGCTGACGCCAAACCAGGCCGAGCGTCTCTCCGACGCCGGGCTCGATTTCTACAACCACAACGTCGACACCTCGCCCGAGTTCTACGACAAGATCATCACCACCCGCACCCTGCAGGACCGCATCGACACGCTCGCGCATGTGCGCGACGCCGGCATCAAGGTCTGCTGCGGCGGCATCATCGGCATGGGCGAACAGGTCGATGATCGGCTCGGCATGCTGATGCTACTTGCCAATCTCCCCAGCCATCCGGAGAGCGTGCCGATCAATCTGTGGAACGAGGTCAAGGGCGTGCCGGTCAACGACACCGCGGAACGGCCCGATCCGATCGCGCTGGTGCGTCTGGTCGCCACCGCGCGGATCATGATGCCGAAGAGCGTGGTGCGGCTGTCGGCCGGACGACAATACATGACCGACGAGCTGCAGGCGATGTGCTTCCTTGCCGGCGCGAATTCGATCTTCATCGGGGATGTGCTGCTGACCACCAGGAACCCGCAGCGCGATCGCGACGCCAATCTGCTGGACCGGCTCGGCATCAACTCCGCCCTCGACTGAGCGTACTTCCGGCACGCGTGCGGCGGGATTCGCCGCGCGACCAACGACAAATCTCAGAGAGAAGCATGAGCGCAATCCATGCGGCCAAGGTCGCTGATTACGCCGCGGCCTTGCACGCCCTGAGCAAGGACGATCGGCTGCGCGGTCTCAAGCCGCGCGCGGGCACCGATTTCGTCTCGAACGACTATCTGGCGCTCGCGAGCGCGCCGCGCATCAAGCAGGCGGTCGCGGCCGCGCTCGAGGCCGGCACACCGATCGGCGCCGGTGGGTCGCGGCTGCTGCGCGGCAATTGCGAGGAGCACGAACGGCTGGAGGCCGAAGCCGCTGCGTTCTTTGGAGCCGAGACGGCGCTGTTCTTTGGCGGCGGCTACGTCGCCAATTTCGCCGTGCTGACGACGCTGCCGCAGCGCGGCGACCTCCTGGTGCTCGATTCTCTCGTGCACGCCAGCATCCATGAAGGCGCGCGGGCCGGCCGGGCCGAATTCCGGATCAGCGCGCACAATGATCCCGGGTCGGTCGAAGCCACCATTCGCGGCTGGCGCGCCGAGGGTGGCACGGGCCGCGTCTGGATCGTGGTCGAAAGCGTCTACAGCATGGATGGCGACGTCGCGCCGCTCGACGACCTGGTCGCCATCGCCGACCGGCACGACGCGTTCCTGATGGTGGACGAGGCGCATGGCACCGGCGTCTATGGCGAGCAGGGGCGCGGGCTGACGGCGACCTATGAGGGGCGCGAGAACCTCGTGATCGTTCATACCTGCGGCAAGGCGCTGGGCGCCGCCGGCGCGCTGGTCACGGCCTCGACGGTGCTGCGCGACTTCATGGTCAATCGCTGCCGCCCGTTCATCTTCGCTACCGCGCCGTCGCCGCTTGTGGCCGTTGCCGTGCGTGAGGCACTGCTGATCCTGCAGCAGGAGCCCGAGCATCAGCAGCGCCTGGCAAAACTGGTCGCGTTCACGCATCGCGAGCTCGACCTGCGCGGCTGGCGCAGCCCGTCGCGCTCGCAGATCGTGCCCTACATCGTCGGCGACAATGCGCGCGCGATGCAGCTGGCATCAGCGCTGCAGGCGCGCGGCTTCGACATTCGCGGCATCAGGCCGCCGACCGTGCCGGCGGGCACTGCGCGGTTGCGGATTGCGCTGACGCTCAATGTCGGCGAGGACGACGTGCGCGCGCTGCTCGATGCGCTGGTCGAGGAGACGAAGGGCTGGTCGCGATGAACTGCCCAATCGTGGTGACCGGCACCGATACCGGGATCGGGAAGACGGTTTTCTCAGCGGGCCTCGCCAGTTTCCTCGGCGCGCGCTACTGGAAGCCGGTTCAGGCCGGCATCGAGGAGGAAACCGATGCGCAACTGGTCGCACGGCTTGGCGGGCTCCCGGCGGATCGCATCGTACCGGAGCGTTATCGGCTTCGAACGCCTGCTTCGCCGCATCAGTCCGCCGCACTCGACGGCGTGCGCATCGATCCTGCCGCGCTCGACGTGCCCGATGTCGGGGACCGGCCGCTGGTGATCGAGGGCGCCGGCGGGCTGATGGTGCCGCTCGACGGCAGCACGCTCTATATCGACGTCTTCGCGCGATGGCACCTTCCGGTCGTGCTCTGCGCCCGCACAGCGCTCGGCACCATCAATCACTCACTGTTGTCGGTCGAGGCATTGCGCAAGCGCGGGATCGACATTCTCGGGATCGCATTCATCGGCGAGAGCAATCCCGAGAGCGAGCGCGCGATTTGCGAGATCGGGCAGGTGCGCCGGCTGGGCCGGTTGCCCTGGCTTGCTCCGCTTGCGGCAGACACGCTGCAGGCAGCGTTCAAGGCGTCGTTCCGGCGGGAAGATTTCAATCCATGACATCCGCTCGGAAGTCGCCGATCTGGCACCCGTTCACCCAGCACGCGCTACACGGCGAGATGACGAGAATCGTGCGTGGCGAGGGAGCCTATCTCTACACCGCGGATGATCGCCGCATCATCGATGCGATCGCATCCTGGTGGGTCGTGACCCACGGTCATTGCCATCCGCACATCGTGCGCGCGATCCAGGACCAGGCGGAGCAGCTCAACCAGATCATCTTCGCGGGCCATACCCACGATCCGGCCGAACAGGTCGCCGCGCAACTCCTGAAGCTGGCGCCTGATGGGCTCGATTACGTGTTCTTCTCCGACTCTGGCTCGACCAGCGTGGAAGTGGCGCTGAAGATGGCGCTCGGCTACTGGCACAATATCGGCGCGACGCGCACGCAGATCATCGTCATGGAGCATTCCTACCATGGCGACACGATCGGGACGATGTCGGTCGGCGCGCGCGGCGTCTTCAACAGGGCTTACGAGCCGCTGCTGTTCGACGTCGCGTCGATCCCGTTTCCGGCGCCCGGCCGTGAACAGGCGACGCTCGACGCGCTCGAAGCCGCATGCAGGACGGAATCCGCGGCAGCGTTCATTGTCGAACCGCTGATCCTGGGCGCCGGCGGGATGCTGATGTATCCGCCCTGGGTGCTGAAGGAAATGAGACGCATCTGCGCAGCCTCAAACGTGCTCTTCATCGCCGACGAGGTCATGACCGGCTGGGGCCGCACCGGCACATTGTTCGCGTGCGAGCAGGCCGACATCGCGCCGGATATCGCCTGCTACTCTAAGGGCCTCACCGGCGGTTCGCTGCCGCTCGCGGTGACGCTCTGCCGGGCCGAGATCTACGATGCGCATTATTCCAGCGATCGTTCCCACACCTTCTTCCATTCCAGTTCCTACACGGCGAATCCGATCGCCTGCGCCGCCGCAAAAGCAAACCTCGAACTCTGGCAACACGGCGCGGGCGCGCGCGTCGCTGCGGTGGCTGCGATGCAGGAGCGCCTGATCGCACCGTTCCGCGCCGACGCGCGCTTCGAGAACGTCCGTCGCACCGGGACCATCACCGCGCTTGATCTGAATGCAGTAGATGCGGGCTATCTCGCCGGCATCGGCCCAAAGCTTCAGGCCTTCTTCGCGCGCCGCAACCTGCTGCTGCGGCCGCTCGGCAACACGATCTACGTCATGCCGCCGTACTGTGTCACCGAGGCGGACCTCGTGGAGATTTATGCCGCGATCGCGGATGCAGCCCACGAGCTGGCCTGACAGGGCGCTTTGCGCGCCTGAAATCCCGTGACTGACGATTTGCATCGCGTGCCGTTCTGCACGCGATTGGTTCTCATACCTAATCGGCGTGCCGTTGCAGGCACGCCGATAGGCTGGATCACGCGTGCCTGTGCGGCGCTGGCCTCGCAGCGGGATGCTGCGGTCGTGGCGCAGGATGGGGCCGCGGTGCCGGCCGTGACACATGCGGTGGCGGCGGACGCCGGGGCGGCGGCGGAGCACGATGCACAGCCGCTTGCGCGACGCGCGGCGCCGGTGGATGCGCGGCCGGGCGTGGCGCAGGCGGCGCGCGCTGTGCGATCTGCGGTCTCGGCGCATGCACGGCTGGCGCCGCGACGTGCGGCGCCGGAGCGGGATGGTTGACGGCGACAGGCGGAGCGTGTCCCGTCGGCGGTGCATGTGCAGCCGGCAAAGCGTTGCCTGCAGGCAAGGCGTGCCCCGTTGTCGTTGTCTGTGCTTGCGGCAGCGCGTTTCCGGAAGGCAGGGCATGCCCAGTCGGCGACGCATGTGTTGGCGGCAGAGCGTTTCCGCTCGGCAGAGCGTGTCCTGGCGGCACGGCACTTCCTGTCGGCAGAGCATGCCCGGCCGTGGGTTGCGCATGTCGGGGCGGCGGCGCCGCGATCGGCTTGCCTGGGCGCGCGGCCACCACGCCGGCGCCGCTGAACCGTGCTGCGTGCGCGGTCGCGGCGACCGCCGGATGACCATGGTTGTTGGCGAGCGTCAGCGCCGGATTCTTCATCGCCGCCTCCGCGTGTCGCGTCTGCTCGCCGGTCGCAGACACGTGGTGCTCGCCCTGGGCAGCAAGCTGCTGCGGCGTCGGCTTCACCGCGGTGCCGCCGGTGCCGCCGTTGTAGCTGACGTTGGTCGTGTTGTTGACGACTGTCCTGTTGTAGACGTTGGTGACCGAGACATTCGAGATGTTGTTGACAGAGCTGTTGTAGAAGAAGCTGCCGCCGCGCCAGTAGCCACCCTCATAGCCGACGCCGGTGTAGCCGAAGCCATAAGAGATGCCGCCGTAGAAGCCGACCGTCGCGCCCCAATATCCGGCGTGGAAGGCGTAGGCGCCGTCGGTCCAGCCCCAATAGCCGGGTGTCCACAGCAATTGAGGCGCCGGCGGAAGCACCCATGTGCCGGGCACCCAGTAGTAACCGGTGTCGTCGTTCCATGCCCAATAGCCCGGAGTCCAGATGTAGCCGGGCGCGGGGATCGGCGGCTGAACATAGACCGGCAATGGCGGCGGCGCCGCATTGACGGTGATGCCGATGGCAAGCTGCGCGCGCGCTGGCGCGGGCGGTGAGAGACAGCAGAGGCTGAGAGCCAAGGCGAAAGGCAGTCCGGCGATGCGGCGCATGGCACATACTCCAATCTTCTTCCCCCAGCGTTGGAGTCGAATAGTGGCGGCGACATGAACCCGTTGTGAATGTTTGTGCTGACACCGTGATTTCGAGATCGCGCGACGGCGGGATCGTTAACGACGGCGAATGCAAGTCAGCTCGGTGTCAGGATGGAACGCGACGGTGCGGTCGCGTCAGCTTCATCACTGCGCCAAATAGTCGAATTTTCGATTTGAATTGGACGACGACCCCCTGCGCGTCATCAATCGGTGCCCGGAGCATCCGGCTGCCAAAGGCCGGGCAGGGAGGTTTGGCATGGCGCGATCCGCCGACATCGACATCAACGCGGGCGCGCGCCTCGACAGGCTGCCGATCTGCGGATTCCACTGGCGCATCCTGGCCCTGATCGGCGCCGGCATGTTCCTCGATGCGTTCGATATCTATCTGGCCGGCGGCGTGCTGGGTGCCGTGCTCAAGGAAGGCTGGTCGACGCTCGAACTCAACGCCGCGTTCGTCTCAGCGACCTTCGTCGGGATGACGATCGGCGCGTGGTGCTCCGGCATCCTTGGCGACCGCTTCGGTCGTCGCTTCTCCTACCAGATGAACCTCGCGATCTTTGGCCTCGCGTCGATCGCCGCGGCCTTTGCGCCGAACATGATCGTCCTGATCGGCCTGCGTTTCATCATCGGCATTGGCCTCGGCGCGGAGATCGTGGTCGGCTATGCGACCTTGACGGAATTCGTGCCGGCTTCCTCGCGTGGGCGCTGGATCGGGCTGCTCGCCGTGATCACCAATTTCTCGCTGTTCGTATCCTCCATGGTCGGCCTGTGGGTGATCCCGACGCTTGGATGGCGCTACATGTTCGGCCTTGTCGGTTGCCTTGCGATAGTCGTCTGGTTTCTGCGCAAGTCGATGCCGGAATCGCCGCGCTGGCTCGCCGCCAACGGACGTGCCGATGAGGCCGAGAAGATCCTGTCGACGATCGAAGCCGAGGCCGCGCGCAAGGCGGTACTTCCTGCCGTCGCTGCCCGCGCGCCGGCGCAGGAGTCTCCCGGCGCGGTCTGGCGTCTGTTCCAGCCTCCGTATCTCGCGCGCACGCTGCTCGGCAGCCTGTTGCACATCGTCGTCGGCTTCAGCCTCTACGGGTTCATCGGCTGGCTGCCGACCTTCATGGTCAAGGGCGGCCACAGCGTGGTTTCCTCACTTGGCTACACCACGGTGATGGCGCTGGGCGGCCCGGTCGGATCGCTGATCGGGCTCGTGCTGGCGGACCGGCTCGGACGCAGGCTCTCGATCGTCTGGTCGTCGATTGCAGCAGCGGTGCTCGGTATCGCCTATCCATACATGCCGGATGGTGTTGCGCTCGCAGCCGTGGGCTTCCTGCTGATCACGGCGATCTACGTGATGCTGGCGACCGGGTTCGCGATGCACGTCCCCGAATTGTTTCCGACGCGGTATCGGCTTCGCGGCACGGCGATCTGCGCCACGTCCGGACGCATCGCGACCGCGCTGGTCCAGTACGTCGTGGTCGCGATCTTTGCCTGGCAGGGGCTGACCGGTGTGCTGACGGCCCTGGCCGGCATCCTCGTCTTCCAGGCCGTGGTCTTCCTCGTGTTCGGTTTCGAGACCAAGGGACGATCTCTGGAGGACGCGTCGGCGGTCACGGACGCCGAGGCGGGAGAGCGGTCGTCGATGGCGCGGAGGCCGGCCGACCTCGGCGCCTAGTTCAGGTCGGAGCACGCCGCCCTGATCCGGTCGCGGAGCCAGCCATTGGCATTGCTCTGATCGTATCGGCGGTGCCAGTACAACATCCAGTCGAATGGCGCGGACTCGAACGGTAGTTCCTCCATCCTCAGATCGTCGTCCATCAGCACGGTTGCGAGGTGTCCCGGCATCACCGCGAGCAGATCGGTCTTCTTCAAGACATGGGGCACGACCAGCCAATGCGGCACGTTCAGGGCGATGCGTCTTCGATGGCCGCGTTCGGCGAGCACGTCGTCGACGAAGCGAAGATCGGTCGGGCTCATCGAGACCTTCATGTGTTCCTGCGCGATGAAGCGCTCGAAGGTCAGCCGGGCGCGCCTGATCTGGTGCCCGCGTCGCATCAGGCAGACCATGCGGTCGCGGAGCAGCGTCTCGGAACGGATCGATGCGGAGTGCTCGAGCCCCATGCTCACCGCGACGTCGATCTCGTCCCGCTCCAGCGCATCGATCGTCAGGGCCGGCGGCAGATGGATCGTGTTGTAGGAGATCCGCCCCTCCGGCGGCCGTGCTGCAGCGAGTCGCGGCAGCAGCAGGCACGCGAGAATGTCCGACATCCTGATGGTGAAGGTGCGTTCCGTCCGGTCTGGATCGAAGCCGGCGTCGCTCGCCATCACGCGCTCGACCTGGCGCAGGACCTGGCGCAGCGGCTCCGCCAGTTCGGTGGCGCGGGGCGTCGGCTGCATCCCGGTCGTGGTCCGCACCAGGAGTTCGTCCTTGAACATCCCGCGCAACCGGTTGAGCGCATTGCTCATCGCCGGTTGACTGAGGCCGACGCGATCCGCCGCCTTGGTGACGTGACGCTCGGTCAGCAGTGCGTCCAGCGCGACGAGCAGATTGAGGTCGATGGATCGAAGGTTCATCCATCATTCATATCGTGAATGACGAAAGATGACAAATCCATTTCATCCATGATGATGCAAGGCGTATCAATCGATCCGACCAAGGAGGCATCAATGAGCTTTGAGACGATCAAGCACGACGTGAAGATCTGCATGTTCGACCAGTACGGCACGGTCGTCGACATGCAGGGCGGCCTGGCCAGGATCGCCGCGCCGTTCCTCGAGAAGAAGGGCTGGAAGGGCGACCCGAATTCCTTCGTCACGTGGTGGCGTCGCACACATTTCGAGAACTCGATGATCGATGCGCTGCTGCATCGCGAGCACACGCCCTATCGCGAGATCGGGCACCGCGCGGTTGCTCACGTCATGGACCGCGCGAAGATCGACTACACAATGGACGATGTGCGCACCCTCGTGGGCGAGATCGAAAAGCTGGTGCCGTTTCCGGAGGTGCCGGACGCACTGGCGCGGCTGCAACGCAAGTATAAGCTCGTCGTGCTCTCGAACGGCGATCCGGACATGCTCGAGACCGCGAAGCAGTACCACAAGGTCCCGTTCGATCGCGTGATCTCGGTGGCCGAGGCCAATTCGTTCAAGCCGCATGTCGCGACCTATACGAAAGCGGCCGAGATCATGGGCGTGAAGCCCGAGCAGGTGCTTTTCGTGGCCAATCATGCCTTCGACTGCATCGGCGCCAAGTCCGCCGGCATGCGGACGGCCTTCATCGATCGGCGCAGCCGCCCGTTCGGCATCACGCCGCATCAGCCCGACATCCTGGTGCCGTCGATGAAGGACCTCGCCGATGCGATCGTCTGATCGCGAGCCGCTGTCGGGCATCAGGGTCCTCGACCTCTGCCGGGTGGTCTCCGGTCCGTTTGCCACGATGCAGCTCGGTGATCTCGGCGCCGACATCGTCAAGATCGAGGATCCCAGGCACGGCGACGAAAGCCGCCGCTACGGCCCGCCCTTCATCGGCGGCGAGAGTGCGTATTTCCTGTCGGTGAACCGCAACAAGCGAAGCTGCGCCATCGATCTGAAGTCGCCGGCGGGGCGCGACGCGGCGCTCGATCTTGCATCCGTCGCAGATGTCGTAATCGAGAACTTCCGTCCCGGTACCCTGGACAAATGGGGGCTCGGCTTCGACGCGCTGCGCGCCCGCAAGGCCGACATCATCCTGTGCAGCATCTCAGGATTCGGTCGCACCGGCGCCGACGCCGCGCGCCCCGGCTACGATTTGATCCTACAGGGCGAATCCGGCGTGATGGATATCACCGGCGATCCGGATGGACCGCCGACCAAGGTCGGCACGTCGATCGCCGACCTCGTCACGGGCCTCTATGCGTCGCATTCGGTGCTGGCTGCCCTGATGCGGAAGAGCCGCACCGGCGTGGGCGGCCGGGTCGACGTCTCCATGCTCGACGCCATGGCATCGCTGCTGACGTTCAACGCCGGCATGTACTTCGCCTCGGGAGAAAGCCCGAAGCGCCGCGGCAATGTCCATCCGACCATCAGCCCGTATGAACCGTTCGAAACCAGCGATGGCTGGATCAATGTCGGGGTCGCGAACGACAAGTTCTGGGCGGCCTTCTGCGACGTCATCGGCCGTCCGGAGCTGCGCGAGGACATCCGCTTCGTAACCGCTCCGAAGCGCGCGGCGAGCCGCAACGAACTCGTCGCGATCCTTTCGCCGATCTTCGCCCGGCGAAGCCGCGCCGACTGGCTGCAGGCGCTCGGCGCGGCTGGCATTCCGTGCGGCGCGATCAAGTCGGTCGGCGAGGTCTGCGAAACGCCGCAGCTCACGCAGCGGGGAATGGTCCAGACCATCAGCCATCCGGCCGCGGGAGATGTGAAGTTCATCGCGAGGCCGACGCGATTCGGCGATGTCCCGCCGCCGCCTTCCACGCCGCCGCCGATGCTCGGCGAGCACACGAGCGAGGTGTTTGCGGAATGGCTCGGCTGGAGCGACGATCGGCTCGGGAGAATTGCCGACGAGGGCGCGTTCGGCGACCTCGGACGGACGTTCGTGCGATCGTCCGTGTGAGTATCGTTATGCAGACATCGTCATGAGAGCTATCGCCGGGCAGATGCCGCGTCGCGCCATCGGCGACGAGCGGCAGGCGTCCGGATCGTTCTTCCTGTCTCTTCGGGCTTGAGATCGCCTACCGGGACGAGACGTGCATCGGGCCGCAATCTGGCACTTTGCGCTTGCTGCCAGCGTTCCCTCGGACGGGTCACTGGCATTGCCAGGATCGATCTCCGGTTTCATACTCTGGCATAGGCCGGAGCCGGCCAGCTAACCTGACGGCGCGGCCGACCCGGAGAATGCAAGAGACGATACCGGGTAACTGAGCGGCGGAGAGACGGCGATGTCGTTTCGTCTCGCATTTGCCTTTGTGTCGATAGCGGCGCTGCTGGCTGATCCGACTGACGCCGTGTCGCTGGACATGCTGCGGAGTGTCGACCTCAACAGTCCGGAGATGACGACGTCGGAGATGACGCGCGCCGAGGTCGACGCGCTCCTCAAGTCGGTCCCTCAAGGGGACGGACGCACTGCGGATTTGGATGGAAAGCGACTGTCGCACCTCGATCTCTCGGGCCTCGACTTCACCGGCGGCAACCTTCATCTCGTAAAGCTCAACCGGGCCAATCTGAAAGGCGCCCGCTTCGATCGGGCCATCTTGAACCAGGGCTGGCTGATCGACGCGGACTTGACGGGGGCGTCCCTCGTCAAGGCATCGCTGCTCGGCACGCAGATGCAACGCGCCAGGCTTGGCGGCGCCGATTTGAGCGGCGCCCGGATAACCGCCGATCTCTCCGGCGCCAGCCTGATCGGGGCCAGGCTTGCGGGCGCCGATCTGAGCGCTGATATGCGCAACCAATCGATGGGTCTGATGCGCGGCGTGCTCAAATCCGCCGACCTGCGGAATGCGGATCTCAGCGGCGCCAACCTCGCGCGCGCCGATCTCGAATTCGCGCAACTGCAGAACGCCAATCTGGCGAACTGCAGCCTCTACAGAGCTGACCTTGCGGGAGCCGACCTGTCCGACGCCAATGTCGCCGGCGCAGATTTCACCGAGACTGACCTTGCGTCGGCCCTCTTGCCGGGCGCGGCCGCGCTGGCCGAGGCCCGCAATCTGGACAAGGCCCGGAACTTGAACCTGGCGCGGCGCTCCCGTTAGGAGTCGAATTGCAGTGTGCAGCGACAAGACCTATGTTCTGTCTTGAGAACCACGCAGCCGCTCATCGTGCGGCGGGGAGGACCACGGTGGATGGTTGCATGTCGCACCGGAGGTGACGCCATGACCATTTCTCCCAAACTGCACAACTATCTCGCCGCAGAAAACATCGAGTACGACGAAATCCCGCACGTACTGACGATGTCGTCCGCCCTTACCGCCCAGGCTTGTCACGTCTCGGGCGATCGCTTGGCCAAGGCCATTGTGCTGCGCCGCAACGACGGGTACCTGCTCGCCGTGCTGCCGGCATCGCATCACCTCAGGCTGGCGGATCTCAAGGCGAGATTCGGTGACGATATCGCTATGGCCGCCGAAAGCGAGATCGATCGGCTGTTCGCGGACTGTGCGCACGGGGCGGTTCCCGCCGCCGGCAGCTGCTACGGGCTCGACGTTATCGTTGATGACAGCATCCGGATGCAGCCCGAGATCTATATCGAAGCCGGCGATCACGAGACGTTGCTTCATCTCGGTCGCGCGCAATTCGCACGCCTGACCGCCGGTTCCCTGCATGGCTGCTTCAGTACGCACGACTGAGGCGGCATGACAGCGGACCATCCATCGGTGCGCCCGGACCAAAGCATGATCCGGAAGGGTGCGAAGCGGCTCTCTCGCGCGGCAAAGGCGGAACGCGCTTGCGCGGAGATCATCCTCGAGCGAGGGGCTCATGCGCTTTGACGATTCGACCCGGTTTCATCATTGCGCCTCAAGGCGCGGCACGCATGCAGTCGCGCCAGCTCTGTTGTATAATTGCGAGCGAGGGGGCTGCTGCCTTGGACGGGAGGTCCTCCATGAAAGTCAAGGACGTGATGCACAAGGGCGTCGATTGGGTAAGCCCCGACACTCCAATCACCGAAATCGCGAAATTGATGCAAGGCCACGACATCGGCTGCATTCCGATCGGGCAAGACGATCGTCTGATCGGGATGGTGACGGATCGCGACCTCGTCTGCAAAGGTCTTGCGAGCAAGGACTTCAACTCTGCGCGTACCACGGCGCGGGATGTGATGACCGAAGGCATCCACTGCTGCCGGGAAGACGACGATCTGACGAAAGCGGTGCACCACATGGAAACGCTGAAGATCCGCAGGCTGCCTGTGATCAACAAGAGCAAACGGATGGTCGGCATGGTCAGCCTGGGGGATATAGGCCAGTTTGCCGGTGCCGATCTTGTGTCCCAATGCATGAAGAGCGTGTCTGCTCATCATTGAAGCGAGGCCGGTCTGCGGGAAATTTGGCAGACCGGCCAGTATCATGATCAACCGGGAAGGCAAGCGGTGCCGGCTGTCTTGCAGGCATCGGCCCGAAGCTGGACGGCGATCGGCCCCGTTCGATCTCCATCCGATCTGTCGAGGGGCGGATCGCACGACGATCCGCCCGGCGTCGCGTTATCGCCCGGGCAATCAACCCAGGTGATGAACTTTCTGCAAGCCGTAGACCGGCGTCGCGATGCCCTCCATCCGCGCTTTCAGTTGCAGCGCCAGATATTGGGAGTAATGCCGCGACTGGTGCAGGTTGCCGCCGTGGAACCAAAGCGCTTGCTGCTGGGTCGGCTTCCACATGTTGCGCTGCTCGCCCTCCCACGGGCCGGGGTCCTTGGTGGTCTCGGATCCAAGACCCCAGACCTTGCCGACCTTGTCGGCGACGTCCTTCGAGATCAGGTCGGCGGCCCAGCCGTTCATCGAGCCATAGCCGGTAGCATAGACGACGAGATCGGCGGGGAGTTCGCTACTGTCCACGAACCTGACGCCGGTTTCGGTCAGCTCCTGCACCGCGGCGCCCTTGCCGCTCTTGAGCCTGATCGAACCATCGATCACGAGATCGCAGGCGCCGACGTCGATGTAATAGCCCGAGCCGCGGCGCAGGTACTTCATGAACAGGCCGGAGCCGTCGTCGCCCCAGTCATGCATGAAGCCGACTTTCTCCAGCGCGGCGTAGAAATCCTTGTCGCGCTCGCGCATCTGTTCATAGAGCGGGATCTGGAATTCGTGCATGATCTTGTAGGGTAGCGAGGCGAAGATCAGGTCGGCCTTGCGCGTGGTCACGCCGCTCGCGACCGCCTGCTCCGAATAGAGCGCGCCGAGCCCGATATCCATCAGCGTGTCGGACTTCACGATGTGCGTGGATGAGCGCTGCACCATGGTGACGTCGGCACCACCTTCCCACAGCGCCGCGCAAATGTCGTGGGCGGAGTTGTTGGAGCCGATCACCACCACCTTCTTGCCGCGATACTTCTCCGGCCCCGGGTGGGTCGAGGAATGCTGCTGCTCACCCTTGAAGATGTCCTGCCCCTTGTAGGTGGGCCAGTTCGCCTTGCCCGACATGCCGGTCGCCAGCACGAGCTGCTTCGGCTTGAGCGTGATCTCCTTGCCGTCGCGCTCGACCACGACGGTCCATTCCCCGGCCTTCTCGTCATACTTGGCCGACTTCGCCGTGGTCGAGCTCCAGTAGTTGAGCTCCATCACCTTCGTATACATCTCCAGCCAGTCGCCGATCTTGTCCTTGGGCGCGAACACCGGCCAGTTTTTCGGGAAGTCGATATAGGGCAGATGGTCGTACCAGACCGGATCGTGCAGGCAGAGCGACTTGTATCGCTTGCGCCAGGAATCGCCGGCGCGTTCGTTCTTCTCGATGATGATGGTCGGCACGTTCAATTGCCGCAGCCGCGCGCCAAGCGCGATGCCGCCCTGCCCACCGCCGATGATCAGCGCATAGGGTTGTTTTGCATGACCCAGTTCGGTGATTTCCTGGTCACGTTCCTCGCGCCAGCTCTTACGGTCCTTGCCATGGCCATGCTTGGCGCCGAGCGGACGGGTGAAGCCGGATTTCTCCTCATGTCCCTTGAGCTCGGCCATGGTGGTGAGCAAGGTCCAAATGCGTCCATCCTTCATGCGCAGGTGACCATAGCCGCGCGCGACATCGGTCTCGAACTCGATCCAGCTCTCGATGATGCCGCCGGCCTCGCTCGCAGCGTCGCCATCGGCAATGCGCCATCCCGACGGTTTGCTGTCCGCAAGCCGCGCCTTCAGCATGTCGCGGATCTGATCCTTGCCTTCCATGGTTTTGATGTTCCAGGTGAAGGTGACCAGATCGCGCCAGTAGCAATCGGTCTGGAACAGCGCGATCGCGCGTTCGATGTCACCCGACGACAATGCGGCGTTGAACTCGTCGAGCAGCGCGGTGATCTTTCCGTCCGGGGCCTTCGTGAGCATGTTTCATTCTCCCATATGCCGGCGTCGATCGCCTTTGCGTCGTGGTTCCGGCGCGTTCGTTAGCGAGGTCGAATCTTGCCTCGACCACCATGTCAGCAAGCCTCATGCCATCGCGGCGCATCTCGAAAAACGCTCGGCATTTCCTCGCGTTAACTGCCGGCGCCAGGCCGCCTCACTTGTTGCGCCATGCAACAGGTGTTGCACGCAACAAACTTGATCGGCGGCACAATCCGAGTGACACTCGAAGCAACAACGTGCGGGGAAACATCCAGGAGCATCAGCCGTGACGACGGAGCGGGCTGCGCACATCGACGAGCTGGTTCGCGTTGCGGTCGGCCAGACCAGCGCGCGTGATGCAATCATCCATCAGTCGTGGGTACGATGCGTCTCCGAACACAAGCTCGATCCGTTGGTGCTGCGCGACGCTCATATCGTGACACCCGGGCGGCTGCGCGAGCACCGCGACGCCATGGACGAATTCCTCCACACGGCGCGCTTCGGCGTCGAGATGCTGTATCGCCAGATCGCCGGACTCGGCTACGTCCTGCTGCTCACCGATGCCAGGGGCATCACGGTGGATTTCATCGGCGACCCGACATTCAACAACACGCTTCGCAAGGCCGGCCTCTATCTCGGCGCCGACTGGAACGAGCCGCATGCCGGCACTTGCGCAGTCGGCACCTGCATCGCCACCGAAGAAGCCCTGACGGTGCATCAATCCGACCATTTCGACGCCACCCATATTCCGCTGACCTGCACGGCGGCGCCGGTCTTCGACCCCAGCGGCAAGCTCGCTGCGGTCCTGGATATCTCCGCGCTGCGCTCGCCGGAACCGAAGGCCAGCCAGTTCCTGGCGCTGCAACTCGTTAAGTCGTTCGCTCACAAGATCGAGAATGCGAACCTGCTGAACCGTTTCCGGCAGGAATGGATCATCAAGCTGTCCGGCTCCGCGGAATTCGCCGATGTCGATCCGGATTATGTGATGGCCGTCGACAGCAGCGGCCGCATCATCGGCTTCAACAATCGCGCAAGGCAGCTGCTCGCCCGCGAACTGGCCAAGCGTCCGGACCTTCGCCTGCGGGCCGACGGCTTCGGCGTGTCCGACATCTTCGAATGCACCATCGACGATCTGCCGCGCTTCGCCCATTCGCGCCCCACCGGCCAGCGCACCCTGCGGCTTGCCAACAGCGGCGCGACGCTGTTCGCGCAGACCCTGCCGCCCCCGAACAAGCTGGCGGCGCCGGCCTCCTCCCGAAGCGAGTCGGCGCTTCCGGCGCCGTTGCGCAACCTGTTCCGCGGCGATCCCGCCATGCATCATGTGGTGACGCGCGCCGCCAAGCTCATCAATACCCAGATGGGCCTGCTGATCACCGGCGAAACCGGCACCGGCAAGGAGCACCTGACGAAGGCGCTGCATTCGGTCAGTGCGCGGGCAGGCAGACCTTTCGTCGCGGTCAACTGTGCCGCGCTGCCGGAAAGCCTGATCGAGAGCGAGCTGTTTGGCCACGAGGCGGGCGCCTTCACCGGTGCGGCGGCCAAGGGCAAGAAGGGTCTCGTGCTCGAAGCCGACGGCGGCACCCTGTTTCTTGACGAGATCGGCGACATGCCGATCTCGTCGCAGACGCGCCTGTTGCGCGTGCTCGCCGAACGCGAGGTGACACCGGTCGGTCGCACCCGGCCGGTCCCGCTCAATGTCCGCGTCATCGCTGCCACCCATCGCGACCTCGTCGCGCTGGTGAAGGCGGGGCAATTCCGCGAGGATCTCTATTTCCGCCTCAACGGTGCGGTGCTTGCGCTGCCTCCGCTGCGTCAGCGCACCGATATCGAGTGGCTGGTCGATCAATCCCTGCATCGGCTTTCGACGGAGCACAAGGCCAACTATGCGCTGACGGCAAGCGCGCGCAGCGCGCTGCTCAAGTACCAATGGCCTGGCAATATCCGCGAGTTGATCAACGCGCTCGATCATGGCTGCGCGCTGTCGACCGACGGCACGATCGATCTTGCCGATCTGCCGGACCGGATCGCTCAGCCCTTGCGTGAGGACAGCTCCGGAAAGCCGGTACGAGGCGGAGCGGCAACGTCACGGCAAGCCGATGCGCTATTGACGGCGTTGCGCAACAATCGCTGGAACGTCTCGCGGGTGGCACGCGAACGCGGCGTCGATCGCTCGACCATCCATCGCCAGATTCTCCGCTTCGGCATCACGATGCCGAAAGACCTGACCTGACCGCAGGCGCTGCCCGCCGTCGCTGACCGCCCTGGTCAGATACGATGTCCCTGCCGAACGGTGGCTGGCTGAATGGTGGAAAATCGGCGCACCATTCAGAACAAAACCACGAACCCGTACATAATTGAAATTGCACGTGATTTTTCCTGCCCCCGAGGCGGTCGACCGCCGTCGCCGCCGACTTCGGCCCAGCCGCTGTCGCAAGCGAAATTCAGCACGCCTCACGACAGCGTGCGCCGTTCGCTGCGGGATCGTAGTATTGTCGTCGGCAGCCGTCGAAGCTAGGATTTCGCGTAGCATTCGATCGCGACGCACGAAGAGATGCACTCCAGAATCAAGCGGATGGTCGCGGCTGCGATCGGACGGCACGGCAAATGGAGGACATTATGGCGTGGCGTGACGACAAGGCCCGGGCAGCCCTGATCCGCGATGCAGCGGGCAGCGTGCCAGCGGGCAAGAGCCCCCGGGCCTTTGCCGAGCCCTTGTTCGGCTACACCAATATCGAGGATCTCGCCAATTACGATGCCGCCTCGCTTGCCCAACTGGCGGAGCAAGCCTGGGAGCACGTGCAGCGGCGCACGGCCGGCAGCGCCGATATCCGCGTCGTCAATCCGACGTTGCCGAACGGGCGCGAGATTTCCGTGCTCGAAATTCTCAACGACAACATGCCTTTCCTGTTCGATTCCACCATGGCGGAGCTCGCCGAGCAGGGCCTTGAGGTCACCCTGGTCGCTCACCCGATCATCGCCGTGGAGCGCGATGAAGGGGGCAAGCTGCTGCGATTCTACGGGGAAGCACTGCCGGACGGAGCAAAGGGCGCGCGCGAAAGCCTGATTCATCTCCACATCACCCGCCTGGATGCGGATTCCGATCGCCAAAAGCTGATCGACGGCCTGACCAGGACGTTGAACAATGTCCGCGCCTGCGTTGCCGACTGGCGCGTCATGCGTGACAGTGTCGAGGAAGCGATCAAGACGTTCTCTTCCAATCCGCCGCCGCTGCCGATCGACGAACTCGCCGAAGCCAATCAGTTCCTGCAATGGCTCTGCGCGGACAATTTCACTTTCCTCGGCGTACGCAAATATCGCTTCTCGCCCGACAGCGACGCGTCGGACGACATTACAACCGGCGAAGGCCTCGGCATCCTGCGCGATCCGGACGTGAAGGTCCTGCGCCGCGGCAGCGAAATGGTGGTGATGACGCCGGAAATCCGCGAGTTCATGCACGAGCCGACCCTGCTGATCGTCATCAAGGCCAATGTCTCCAGCCGCGTCCATCGCCGCACCCGGATGGATTATGTGGGCATCAAACTCTACTCGCCCGACGGCCGGCTCGAAGGCGAGTTGCGCGTCGTCGGCCTTTTCACCTCGGGCGCCTATACTCGCTCGGTACGGCAGATCCCTTATGTCCGCCACAAGGTTTCGCGGGTGCTGCAGCGCGCGGGCTTCGACCCGAACGGCCATTCCGGCAAGGCGCTGATGCATATTCTCGAAGATTATCCGCGCGACGAGCTGTTCCAGATCGACGTCGACACGCTCTACAATTTCGTCATCGAGATCCTGATCCTCTACGAGCGTCCGCGCGTCCGGGCGCTGCCGCGGGTCGACAAGTTCGATCGCTTTGTCTCCATCCTCACCTTCATTCCGCGCGACAAATACGACACCGACGTCCGCACGCGCGTCGGAGCCTTTTTGGCACAGGTCTACAAAGGGAAGCTGTCCGCTTCCTACGTATCGTTCCCTGAAGGGGCGCTTGCGCGCGTCCACTTCATCATCGGACGCTATGAAGGTAAAACGCCTGTCGTCGACCGCGCCCTGCTCGAAGCCGGGATCAGCGCCATTGCCGCGACCTGGGCCGACAAGCTGAAGGCCGCGCTCACCGCGTCGACCGACGGCATGCGGGCGCGCATGCTCACCAACCGATATGCCCAGGCCTTCAGCGGCGGCTATACCGAGGTGTTCAGCGCGGAACAGGCGATCGCCGATATCACGACCGTCGAAAAGCTGACGCCGGCCCGCCCGGTAACGATTTCGGTTTACCGCATCGAAGGCGACGATCCGAGGCGCTTCGGCCTTAAGGTGTTTTCGAACGCCGTACCGCTGTCGTTGTCCTACCGCGTGCCGGTGATCGAAAATCACGGCCTGCGCGTGGTCAACGAACGCACCTATCAGATCGTGCCCGGCACCAGGCCTGCGCCGGTCTGGCTGCACGACATGACGATCGAGACCAGCGACGGGCAGCCCATCGAGATCAACCCGGAATTCAGCCATCGCCTGGAAGCCTCGATCATGGCCGTGGTGACCGATCGCGCCGAATCCGACGGATATAACGGCCTGATCCTGCGCACCGCCCTAAGCTGGCGGGAAGTCTCGACCATCCGGGCGCTGTCGCGTTATTTGCACCAGATCCGCGCTCCGTTCACCCAGGATTACATGTGGGAGACCTTGCGCAAGAACGCTGCGATCACGGCCAGCCTGGTCGCGATGTTCCAGACCCGCCTCGATCCGCGCCTCGCCTTGACGGACGCCGAGCGCGCGGCGCGCGAGGCGGCTTTGCTTGCCGAGATCGAGGAACAGCTCAAATTCGTCGCCTCGCTCGATGAAGACCGCATCCTGCGCCGCTTCACCAATCTGGTGCAGGCTACCGTTCGAACCAATCTGTGGCAGATCGGCGAGGATGGACATCCGCGTCCGGTGATCTCCTTCAAGTTCGAGGCGCGCCGGATCGACGACTTACCCGCTCCACGACCGCTCTACGAGATCTTCGTCTATTCCCCTCGCGTCGAAGGTATTCACCTGCGCTTCGGCAAGGTTGCGCGCGGTGGCTTGCGCTGGTCCGACCGGCCGCAGGATTTCCGCACCGAGATCCTCGGCCTCGTGAAAGCGCAGCAGGTCAAGAACGCCGTGATCGTGCCGGTCGGTGCCAAGGGCGGCTTCGTGCCCAAGCGCCTGCCGCCGCCTTCCAAGCGCGACGCCTGGCTCGCGGAGGGTACCGAAAGCTATCGCATCTTCGTTCGCTCGCTGCTCGAACTCACCGACAATCTCGACGGCGACATCGTCGTGCCGCCCGAATCCACCGTGCGTCACGACGGAGACGACCCCTACCTCGTCGTTGCCGCCGACAAGGGCACCGCCACCTTCTCCGACGTCGCCAACGCGATTTCGGCCGAGAAGAACCATTGGCTCGGCGATGCCTTCGCATCCGGCGGCAGCCAGGGTTACGACCACAAGAAGATGGGGATCACGGCGCGCGGCGCCTGGGCGGCGGTCAAGCGCCACTTCCGCGAGCTGGGCACCGACATTCAGACCATGCCGTTCACCGCGGTCGGCGTGGGCGACATGTCGGGCGACGTTTTCGGCAATGGCATGCTGCTCTCGCCGGCGACAAGGCTTGTGGCGGCTTTCGATCATCGCGACATCTTCATCGATCCTTCGCCCGATCCATCGACCAGCTTCGCCGAGCGCAAGCGCCTGTTCGATCTGCCGCGATCGAGCTGGCAGGACTACGACAAGTCGCTGATCTCGCAGGGCGGCGGCGTGTTCTCGCGCTCGCTCAAGGCGATCCCGCTTGCGCCGGAAGTGCGTACGCTGCTCGATCTCGACAAGCCGCAAGCCACGCCTTTCGAGGTGATGACGGCGATCCTGAAGGCTCGCGCGGACCTGTTGTGGTTTGGCGGCATCGGCACCTATGTCCGCTCCTCCGGGGAAAGCGACGATCAGGTCGGGGACCGCGCCAACGATCCGATCCGCATCGCGGGTGGCGACGTGCGCGCCCGGGTGATCGGCGAAGGGGCCAACCTCGGCGTTACCCAGCGCGGCCGCATCGAAGCGGCGCAGAAGGGCGTCAAGCTCAACACCGACGCCATCGACAATTCGGCCGGCGTGAACACGTCCGACGTCGAGGTCAACATCAAGATCGCGCTGGCGCGCCCCGAGCGCGAGGGGCGGCTCAGTCCCACCGACCGCAACAGCCTGCTTGCCGCGATGACCGACGAGGTCGGCGCGCTGGTGCTGCGCAACAACTATCTGCAGACGCTGGCGCTCTCGCTGGCCGAACGCAAGGGTGTGGCCGAGACCGGCTTCCTCACCCGCCTGATGCAGTCGCTCGAACAGCGCGGCCTGCTCAGCCGTGCTGTCGAGTTCCTGCCCGACGATGCCGCGCTCACCGAGCGCACACGGCGCGGCCAGTCCCTGGCGCGGCCCGAGCTTGCCGTGCTGCTCGCCTACGCCAAGCTGACCCTCTACGATGACCTGCTCGTCACCAGCGTGCCCGATGACCCCTATCTTGCCCGCGAACTATCCCAGTATTTTCCGCGCGAGGTTCAGGACAAATTCCCGACCGCGGCCGGATTGCATCGCCTGCGGCGGGAGATCATCGCGACCAGTCTCGCCAATGCGGTGATCAATCGCGGCGGACCGGCCTGCGTCGTGCGCCTGATCGACGAGACCGACGCCGATATCCCGACCATCGTCATGGCCTATGTGGCGGTCGATGAATGCTTCGGCCTGAAGTGGCTCAATGACGCGATCGACGCGCTCGACGCCTGCATCGACGGGCAGCTGCAACTGTCCCTCTACGCTTCGGTGCAGGACCTCCTGCTCTCCCGCATGGTCTGGTACGTGCGCAATGTCGATTTCAAGGACGGGCTGGAGGCCGTCGTCGCGCGCTTCGGCCCGGCGATCCGCCAGATCGTCGCCGGCCTCGACACTGCCTTGCCGCCGGACTTGCAAGCCGCGCGCGTCAAGCGGCGGCAGGAACTCGCCGACGCCGGTGTCCCGGCCGGCCTCGCCGGCGAGCTCGCCGATCTTGACGCTTTGGTCTCGGCTCCCGACATCGTGACGGTTGCCGAGCGCACCGCGCGTCCCATCGGCGATGCCGCCGCGACCTTCTACGCCGCCGAGGCGAATTTCCGTCTCGACCGCATCATCGCCGCCGCACGCAATGTGCCGGCCAACGATTATTTCGAACGCATGGCCATCGATCGTGCCGTCGAGCAGATCGCCGGCGCCGAAAGGAGACTGGCCGCCGATATGCTGGCGACCGGCCAGTCTGGCCAGCAGGCCGTCGAGACCTGGCTCGCGGCTCACCCCGAGGCGACGCGTATCCGCCGCTCGGTCGAGGAGATCGCTGCCAGCGGCCTGACCCTCGCCAAGCTGACGGTGGCGGCGAACCTGCTGGGGGACCTGGTCAAGGCCTGAGGGCGTGCGAGGCAGCGATGTGAGAAGCGCAATGCTGGCGCAGGTAGTTAGCCGGCAAACGGAGGAATCCAATGATCCACGCCACCTGTCATACCGCCGACAATGTTCGCTGCATCGAGTTCGATGCCACGCCGTGGTTCAGCGAGGCTGACGCTCCGAGCATTATCGATTTGGCCCAACGAGGATGGACCAGCACTGCGATTGCAGATTCCCTCGAGCGCAGACAAGGATACGAACGTCTGCACGACCTCGTTGAGTACGCGGCGAAGCGACTGCAACTGGAATCTCTGGAGGACCCAACCTGGGAAACCTTCGAGTGTGTCGTCGATGGACCCGAGGCCGTCGCCTGGCTCGAGAAAAACCGGCCTAATGTCGTGGCAAGAATCCCCTAAGCCGCGGGAAGCGCAGCAAGGGCTACAATTGATCCGCGGCAAACGACGAGGAAATGGCGCACCCGACACGATTCGAACGTGTGACCTTTGCCTTCGGAGCAAGATAACGTACTCATCCGAAAAGTAATCGCGGCTTTGGTCGGTCATGCCAAAGGTTCGGTGACGAGCAAGTACATCCATACGCTTGACACCGCGCTCATAATGGCTGCGGATATGATCCCAGGCTACATTCAAGGACTTCTCGACGGCATTGAGTTCAGGCAGACCGCCTACGAGCTCGACCGTGATTCACGAAAAGCGGCCTTGGCGCGCTTCCTGAAGGTCGCGCCGCCTCAATCGCCGCAATCAATTGCTACACCCGCTGCGGCAACGTCGCCAGCGTGTTCCGCGAGGTGAAGCAATCTTGGTAGTCGTAACGGTCACGCTCACAACTTGGTCTCGGGATTCAGCGATGTCGCGTTGGGGCTCGACCGCAGTAACCGGGTCGTTGCCAGCAAGCCGATGACAGCGCCGCAGAGTTCAGCGACGATGAAGCCCGGAAGGTCGATGGGGCGAATGCCCGAGAATGTGTTGGTAAACGAGCGCGCAATTGCAACAGCTGGATTGGCGAAAGACGTTGAGGCGGTGAACCAGTACGCGGCCGTGATATAAAGGCCGACGAGCCAGAGAACCGCGCTCCATTGAAAGCGAATGCCAGCAAGAATGGTTGCTACCAGCCCAAAAACTGCGACCTCGAGTTCGGCGCGGTATGCGATCGAGCGGCCGAAACGCTTAGCCGCCACCAATCCCGCGCGCGACAGGATCGCCAGATGCGATGACATGGTGTTTTGCGGGACCGGCAGGGCCTTGGCGATATCGCCAGCCGCCAGTCCTTCCGGCTCGTTCTTCACCAGCAGGCGAAAAGCATCGAGCCGGGTCGGCTGGGCCAATGCGGCGAGTGCCAAGATGGCTTGCTCTGGTTCTTATATCGAGAATTAATGATATATCAGAAAACCGTTTAGGCGATCATTCGTCGTCTTTATTTCGATAATACTAGAAATACAGTTGACATTCTGAAGCTGTTGCGACAGATTATGGACATGAAACTGGATGACGCAGCCATGCACCTTGAAGCTTTGGGCAATCCGACCCGGCTCAAGATCTATCGTGCCCTTGTTCGCGCTGGGCAGGCTGGTCTGGCCGTCGGCCGACTGCAGGATAAACTAAAAATCGCGCCATCAACCCTGTCGCACCACGTCAAGACGCTCGTGACCGCCGGCCTCATCACCCAGGTGCGGGAGGCAACGACTCTGACGTGTCACGCCAACTATGACGTGATGCAGGGGCTGGTCGACTTTCTAGTTGCTGAATGCTGCGCCGATGCGACCGAATGCAAGGATACAAGCACTGCGGCCTGATCTTTTCAGGTCGAAAATTTCGATATTTCTAGTATGATAGGAGAAGCAAAATGGAACAGTCGAAGTCGGTTGCGATCATTGGCGCAGGTCCTGTCGGACTTGCCGCCGCTGCTCATGTTCTTGAACGCGGAATGACGCCGGCCGTTTTGGAAGCAGGTCCGGAAATTGGTCATGCGATGCGGCAGTGGGGCCACGTGCAGTTGTTCTCGCCGTGGGAATACAACGTCGACAAAGCGGCTGAGCGCTTGCTGGCGCCAACCGGTTGGAATTCGCCGGATCCAAAGCAATATCCGACCGGCGGTGAGTTGCTGTCGCAGTATCTCGAACCGCTGGCTCACCGCACGGTGCTCAAGGATCACATTCATACATCAAGCCGCGTGATCGACATCAGTCGCGTTGGTTTCGACAAGCTCAAGACAAAAGGCCGCGGCGACGCGTCTTTCGAGCTTCGCTACCAAAACGGGCAGGGCCTGAAAAGCATTCGCGCCGATGCGGTGATCGATACGTCAGGTACTTGGTTCTCGCCGAACCCTGGTGGCGCAAACGGTCTTCCGGCCCTCGGCGAGCGGGAGAACGCTACCAAGATCGCGTACGGGATGCCCGACGTGCTCGGCAAGGATCGCGCCCGGTATGCTGGAAAGGCCATCGCCGTGCTCGGGGCTGGGCATTCTGCGGTTGGCACGCTAATCGAACTCACGAACCTGAAATCTCAGGCTGCGAGCACCGAAGTCATTTGGGTCTTGCGCGGTGACAATCCTGCCAAAGCTTTTGGCGGGGGCGTCAATGACAAACTCGCGGCGCGTGGCGAACTGGGAATGGCTCTGGCAGGGCTGGTAACCTCTGGGCAAATCCGAGTGGAAGCCAGCTTCCCTGTGACTCGCATCGACCGTGACGGCGAGCGCCTGAAGCTTGCCACTGCCGGATGCTGCGACCGGAGCATTGTGGCTGACGAACTAATCGTCGCGACGGGGTTCCGTTCCGACCTCGAATTCTTGCGTGAACTTCGGATTCAGCTCGATCCGGCCATCGAATGCCCGATCGCGCTGGCGCCGCTGATCGACCCCAATGAACATAGCTGCGGCACAGTACGCCCACATGGCGCGGCCGAACTCGCCCAGGACGAGCCGGGATTCTACTTCGCCGGCATGAAGTCATATGGGCGTGCGCCAACGTTCCTGATGCTCACCGGCTATGAGCAGGTGCGGTCAATTGCGGCCAAAATTGCCGGTGACAATGAAGCGGCAGCGCGGGTTGAACTCGTATTGCCCGAGACAGGCGTGTGCAGCCGCAGCGCGACACCGGGACAGGTCGAATGCTGTGGCGGGCCGGCCACCGAACGGGCGGACGCCTGTTGCGTCGATGATGCTAGGGCGAAGGGTGCAGGAAAAGCTGGCTGTGGCTGCGCAGCTTAGCGCGGAAAGGTGCGAATGCTGACGCTAGAGGGGCGATCCGTCATCGCGGCGATGTGTGTGGGGCAGCTCGGTAGCTTGCTCCCGCATGTCGTCGTGCCGTCGATACTTGCCGCATTCCTGATTCCGGAATGGCACCTGAGCGGTGCGCAGGCTGGCCTTCTCGCCGGCTCGGGCGCAGCTGGCTACATGTTGACGGTGCCGGTGTTGGCCACGCTGACTGACCGGATCGACGCGCGCAAGATCCTGATTGCGGGCTCGGCGGTCAGTGCACTCGGTACATTGCTGTTCGGCCTGTTTGCGACCGGCCTCTGGTCCGGAGCATTGTTCAACGCCATTGCGGGCATCGGCTTCGCGGGCGCTTATATGCCCGGTCTCAAGGCGCTGACTGACCGGCTGGCACCCGGCGATTCATCCCGCGCGGTCACGCTGTATACGTCGAGCTTTTCGTTCGGCGTCGGGCTGTCGTTCCTGGTCTCGCAGCTCGTTGCGGAAGCTTTGGGCTGGCGCTCAGCCTTCCTCGTGACAGCGCTGGGCCCGCTGATGATGCTTTCGGTCTGCTTCCTGCTGCGGCCGGTGGCGCCAAAACCCGCGCAGGGCCGCCTCTTGGACTTCGTGCCGGTGTTCCGCAACACCAACGCCATGGGCTTTGTTCTCGGCTATGGCGCCCACTGCTTTGAGCTTTACGGCATCCGCACCTGGCTGGTTGGATTCTGGACTTTCGTGGCGGTGAGGAACTCGGAAGGCTCACTCCTGACGCCCGTCGTCGTCAGCGTGCTTTTCTCCTTGCTCGCGATGCCGGCTAGCATCCTCGGCAACGAATGCGCGATCCGGTTCGGCCGACATCGCGCCATCACCGCCGTGATGTTGAGTTCTGCTTGCGTGGCGCTGCTGATCGGCGCGTTCGCCGACAAATCGCCATGGCTGTTGCTGCCACTGGTGTTGGTCTACGCCATCACGGTGCCTGCCGATTCCGGTGCGTTGACCTCGGGAATGACGATGGCCGCCGATCCCAACTACCGCGGCGCAACGATGGCCGTGCATTCGACCGTTGGCTTTAGTCTGTCGGCTTTGGGCGCGTGGGCCCTTGGCGTCGCGCTGGATGCGGCGGGCGGACCATCGAGTGCCACCGCCTGGGCGGCAGCGTTTGCCGTACTCGCGGCAGGCATTCTGCTCGGCCCCGTCGCGCTCTATTGGTCGAGGGCGAGGGCGCCACAGGGATGAGTCAACGTCAGCTTCCAATCATACTGGCGCTTGGCACCAGCCAGACGCTGGCGTGGGCCTCCACCTATTATCTGCCGGCGATTCTTGCCAATCCGATCGCCCGCGACCTTGGGATCTCGTCGACTCTCGTTTTCGGCGCGCTTTCGGTCGGCCTGATCATGGCGGGCCTCCTGGGACCGCGTGTTGGGCATTTCATCGATACGTTCGGCGGCCGGGGGCTGCTTGCCGTTTCGAACGTCGTGTTTGCGGGGGGGCTGGTCCTTCTTTCTTTCGCGTCCGGAAGCGTTGTGTTGATCGCGTCGTGGCTCATCCTCGGCGTTGGCATGGGGATGGGGCTCTATGAGGCCGCCTTTGCGACACTGACGCGCATGTATGGATACGCCGCCCGCAGGCCGATCACCGGCATCACCCTGATTGTAGGCTTCGCAAGCACGATAGGTTGGCCGATCACCACGTATCTCGATGCGCACTTTGGCTGGCGGATTGCGTGCCAGGTTTGGGCGCTTATTCACATTGCGTTGGCGCTGCCGCTGAACCTGTCGCTGCCGCGCGCTAAACCATTCCAGGCGGCTTTGCCCGATGAGGCAAGCCCCGCAGAGTCGGCGCAGCAAAGCGAGACAGTCGCCATGATCCTCGTGGCTTATGTCTTTGCAGCGACCGGGTTTGTGAGTTCGGGACTTTCTGCCTTGATGCCTTCCCTGCTCTTGCAATTCGGTGCAACACCGGCGGCAGCGCTGCTCGCGGGAACCCTGATCGGCCCGGCACAGGTGGCAGCGCGGATTATCGAAGCGGGCTGGCTTAGCCGCTACCATCCTCTTGCGTCGACTCGGCTTGCGACGGTCATGAATCCACTCGGCATAATAGTCCTTGCGGCTGGAGGACCGGTGCTCGCCCCCGCCTTCGCCATCTTCTACGGCGCGGGCAATGGCATCTTGACCATAGCGCGCGGCACGCTACCGCTCGCACTGTTTGGGCCGCACGGCTTTGGCCGTCGCGTTGGCGTGCTATCGCTTCCGGCCCGTGCGACGGGTGCCGTCGCACCGCTCGCCGTTGGCCTGTTTGCTGAATATCTCGGTGCAGGAGCGTTATGGATCACGGCGCTAGCGTCGGTTTCCGCATTCATCGCGCTTTTTTTCCTGCGAGCGAGACAAGCGCCATAACGGAGTGGCAACACTTTAGGCGAGGCGAACTTCTGACCGACACTGTCAGTTAGCAACCTATCGGCTCTCGGCGACGATTTTATCCAGATTGCTTACTCGCTCGAATGAGACAGAACTGGAATTTCGGTTCGGACGCTCATATCGCGTTGTAAACAAAGAAATACTGGCGCACCCGACACGATTCGAACGTGTGACCTTTGCCTTCGGAGGGCAACGCTCTATCCAGCTGAGCTACGGGTGCGTGCAGGGGTTCATTTAGCTGATTGGCTCCCTGTCGGCAACGGCGTTGTCCGGCCGGTTAAGCGCTGTAAACTGGCTCCCGACAATATGACAGGCCGCGGAAAAAGGCCGTCTTTCGAGGGAGTTTGCCCATGCGTCCGCTGGAATTCGGCTGGTATCTGCCCACGCATGGCGACACCACAGCCTATGGGCTGATGGAGGCGCAGATCGCCGGCTCGCCGGAACTCTGCGAGCGGGTGGTCCAGGCCGCCGAGGACGCCGGCTTCGAATATCTGCTGATCCCGGTCGGCTCGGTGTGCTGGGAGGCTTGGATCACGGGCGCCTTCATGGCGGCGCGCTCCCGCCGGATCAAGCCGCTGATCGCAGCAAGGCCCGGCTATATCAACCCGGTGCTGATGGCAAAGATGATCTCGACCTTCGACCAGATGTCGGGCGGGCGAATCTGCATCAATTTGATCGCCGGCCAGAACGAGAGCGAGGTCGAGGCCGAGGGCGTGCGTCAGCCCAAGGAAGAGCGCTACGCGCTGATGGAGGAGGAGGTCTCGATCCTCAAGGCGCTGTGGACGACGCGCGGCCCGGTGCATTTCCAGGGCAAGTTTCACACCATCTCCGGCGCGCATATCAGGCCGCGGCCGCTGCAGCAGCCGTTTCCAAAATTCTATCTCGGCGGCGGCTCGCGGCAGGCCTGGGAGGTGTCGGCGAAGCATTCCGACGTCCATCTGTTCTGGGGCGACCTGCCGGAGCGCATCGCGGAGAATATCGCCGAGATCCGGCGGATGGCGCGGGCGCATGACCGCGAGGATGCGATCGGCTTCGGGATGCGGCTGCAGGTGATCTGCCGCGAGAACGAGGCGGATGCCTGGGAGGCGGCCGACCAGTTGGTGCGCCACGCCACCGACCGGCAGAAGCAGGAGATGAAGACGCTCTACAATCGTTCCGAGGCCAACCAGCGCGTGCAGCAGCTCGCGCGCGACTACGGCGATCTGTTGATGCCGCATCTGTGGACCGGCATCACCAAGGTGCGGCCCGGCGCCGGCATCGCGGTGGTCGGCGATCCCGCGCAATGCGCCGCGACCTTGCAGCAGTTCATCGACGCCGGTTGCCACTCTTTCTGTCTGTCCGGCTATCTGCATGACGAGGAGGCCGAGCGGTTCGGTCGCCTGATCCGCCCGATCCTCGCCGCCAACAATCGCGGGCGGCTCGTCGCCTGAGGCGCGATCCGGAAGCTTTCCGAAAGTTCACGGGTGAATCTGCGCCTGACGCGCCATGATCCAGCCGAGCTCGCGGCAGCAACGGAGTCGAACCATGCATCACCGGGCCTGGCTTGCGGCCGCGGCATTGCTCGTCGTGGCGGCGGCGCACGTACCCACAGCGTCCGCGACGCAGGCACAGACCGAGCGCGACCTGAAGCCGGTCAAGGAGATCGCCAATGCGCGGATTGCCATCGGCCATGCGAGCTTTCCGCTCTACCTCTCGGCCGACTGGTCCAATCCGCTGCCCGATGTCACGCGCGCCGTGCTTGTGCTGCACGGCGTGCTACGCAATGCCGACGATTATTTTCGCGCGGCGCTGAGCGCGCAGGCCGCGGCCGGCGACGCCGGCGAGCATGCGCTGATGATCGCGCCGCAATTCTTGATCGAGTCCGACGTCGAGGCATTCAAGCTGCCGCCGGAGACCTTGCGCTGGAGCCTCTATGGCTGGCAGGGCGGCGAGCCCGCGGTCGCACCGAGCCCGGCGAGCTCATTCGAGGCGCTCGACGCCATCCTGGCGAAGCTCGGCGACCGCAAGCTGTTTCCGAACCTGCAGCAGGTCGTCGTGTTCGGTCATTCCGGCGGCGGCCAGGTGGTACAGCGCTATGCGATCGCGGTGAAGGGCGACCAGGTGCTGCTGCGCGAGGGTATCGGCGTGCGCTATGTGGTCGCCAATCCGTCCTCCTACGCCTATTTCACCAACGAGCGGCCGGAGGCCGCGATCGCGGCGAACTGCCATGGCTATAACAGCTGGAAGTTCGGCATGGACAACCGCCCGCCCTATCTTGCCGAGCCTTCGCCGGCTGCGCTGGAGCAGGCCTATGTCTCGCGCCGCGTGATCTATCTGCTCGGAACGCTCGACACCAACCCCAATCATCCCGCGCTCGACAAATCCTGCATGGCGGAGGCCGAGGGGCCGTACCGTTACGCGCGCGGGCATTCCTATGCCGCCGTGATGCAGGCCCGCGACGGCGGCGCGCCAAACCACAGCGTGTGGGATGTGCCCGGCGTCGGTCATGCGGGCGGCAAGATGCTCAACTCGCCCTGCGGCCTGACCGCGGTGTTCGACATCCCCGGCTGCGAAGCGGCGCGCTGAGCCCCCCGACACCAGAATTTGTGCGCGGATTCGGTGGCAAGCGGCACTGAGATCGCCTACGCTCGTGTCGCGAATGGAGCATCACGACCGACAGCTCGATGGAGAACATCATGAGAGCAGGCTTGATCACGCTTCTGACAGCCGGTGCCTTTCTCGGCTTGACCCCGGCCAACGCCGCAGAGGGATGCGGCGACGGCTGCCACAGGACCTCACGAGGTGCCTGCGTGATCGACGGCTGGGGCACCAGCGCGCGGGTCAGGAACGAGTGCCCCGCCACCTCGCGGGCTCGCCCCCCGTGTGGCGGCGGTGGCTTCATCTGGCGGCGCGACCTTCAGGCCTGTTCGCAGACGACGAAGGATTGGCTCTAGCCGTCGCCGGCCAGGCCAGCGTCACGCCGGCACGATCACCTTGCCGATCGGCCACAGCGCGATGCCGGCAAGCTTGAGATGCGCCCAGGCGAACGGGATGCCGATGATGGTCACCGCGAGCAGGACCGCGGTGATCACATGGCCGATCGCGAGCCACCAGCCGGCCAGGATGAACCAGATCAGGTTGCCGATCACCCCGAGCGGTCCGGTGCCGATGTCGGACGTGCCGGTCACTTCATCGCGGCGCACCGCACGCGAGCCGAACGGCAGCAGCGTGTAGACGGCGATGTTGAAGGCGGCGCGCGCCCAGGGCAGCCCGATAATGGTCACAGCCATGATCACGGCGGCGACCAGCCAGCCGAACGCCATCCACGCGCCGCCGATCAGGATCCAGAGGATGTTCAGGAGGATAGACACAGGCTGCATGGCTGACACCTTCGCGCCGCTTGGGACTATTCTTATATACGCCGCTGCCCGGCGCTGCGGTAGGTGTGGCCTAAGCGCGCGCCTGCCGTGACGAGGCGCTTCACCGGCGGCCGGCGCCGAACGACAGCGGGCACCTCATTGCATCCATCGCGACGGCCACTAATCTCGCGCGACCGGGCAGGGCGCAACGACGCCTGCACCGAAAAGGGAGAACAACAATGAGAACAATATTCGGAGCAGGGATTTTGGCGGCGCTGGCATTGTCGGTGTCGGCCGTGCGGGCCGAGGACGCCGTGCGCTTCGCGCCGCTGAAGGCGGAGGAGCTGTCGCCGGCGCAAAAGGCCTGGGCCGACATGATCAGCGCGCCGCCGCGCAATGCCAAATTCACCGCGCCGCCCTACCGCGCCTATATCCGCAATCCCGATCTGGCGCCGAAGCTGTCGAACCTGTCGGAGTATCTGCGCTGGAATACCTCGCTGCCGGCGCGGCTCAGCGAAATGGCGATCCTGATCACGGCGCGGCATTGGACCGCGCAATATGAATGGTCCGCGCACTATCCTCTGGCGATGAAGGGCGGGCTCGATCCGAAGATCGCGGATGCGATCGCCAAGGGCACGCGGCCCGAGAGCATGAAGGACGACGAGGCCGCGCTGTACGATCTCGGCGTCGCGCTCTATCGCGACAGGAAGGTCAGCGACGCCGTCTACAAGGCCGCGCTGGAGAAATTCGGCGAGCGCGGCATCATGGATATCATCGGCATCATGGGCTACTACGACATGGTCTCGATGACGCTGATCACAATGCAGGCCGGCCCCGCCAACAACGGCGTGCAGCCGTTGGCGGTGCTGGAGAAGTAGCCGCATCTGCAGCCGTCTCGCTCTCCTACCTCTCCCGCTTGCGGGGGAGGTCGCATCGCATCGAAGATGCGATGCGGGTGGGGGCTTTCTCTACAGAACGATTCGCGGTTAGACCC